>CAZJHF010000056.1:0-13788 GCA_964545505.1 uncultured Desulfobacterales bacterium
CGGACATTCAAAATGCTTGATGCAATAGCCACAACCGTCGCAGTCATCACTGACTTCCACCGGTATGATCTCACCGGACCCACCCTGCCGTGCCCGATGAAGAACACACGGATATTTTGAAATCACCACGGCCGGACCATTTTTGCGGCTGTACTGCACTGCCTCTTTAAGCAGAGCGATAAAGTCTTTAACCTCGTATGGATTTGCTTCGCGCAAAAATTTCACACCGCAGCCTTCAACCAGCGAGCGGATATCGACAGTCTCGGTTTCCTCGCCGCAGGCCCCATGACCGGTGGCCGGGGTGGGCTGGTTGCCGGTCATGGCGGTGGTGCGATTGTCTAAAATCACGAGCACAAAACCCACTTTCTGGACCACGGCGTCGATCAGGGCCGGCACGCCGGCGTGGAAAAAGGTCGAATCACCGATGGTGGCCACGATGTCGGGCCGTTTTTTCTCCTTTTTATAAGCGTGATAAAACCCGGAGGCCTGACTGATGGCAGCCCCCATGCACAGGACCGTATCGACAGCCCCCATATTGAGGCCCAGGGTGTAGCACCCGATGTCACTGGTGTAAATGCCCCGGGGGGCGGCTTTTTTTATGGCAAAAAAACTGGCGCGATGCGGGCACCCCGGACACAGTGTCGGTCGCCTGCCGGGCGGTGATTTGATTGAAAAGACCTCGGATTTAAGTCCGGCAAAATCGCTGACAATTTTTTGGATTTTTTCAGGACCCAGTTCACCGACCCGTGGCACCGCACCGGAATTCTTACCCTTTACCCGATAGCGGTCTGCCAGTTGCATTTCGATGACACCCATGGTCTCTTCAATGACCAAAATGTCTTCATAGGTCTCGATCATCTGATTGATAAATCGGGTGTGCAACGGAAAGGGCTGAATGACCTGATAAAAAGGAATCTTCGACCAGATTTTCAACTCTTTTAAAATATCTTTGGTATGCGCAGCGACAACCCCTGAGGCAATGATGACCTTCTTGGATCTGGCCCTGGGGTTTAGCTTTTTGGGTGCCGTGGGCCGATATCTGGCAATGGCAGCCAGTTTTTCCTCCAGCTCCCCATGCAGCTGCAAACGAAATTTGGGTGTGGCCGCCCAGCGGGCCGGGTTTTTTTCAAATTGAACCACGCGTTTGTTTTTGGGAATCGCCCCCAAAGCAATATCCTGACGGGAATGACACACCCGGGTGGTCGGCCGGACCATCACGGGGATCTGATGGGCTTCAGATAGGTCGTATGCCATACCCATCATGTCTTTGGCCTGGCGGGGAGAATCCGGGTCCAGCACCGGTATCTTGGCAAACATGGCCATCAACCGGCTGTCCTGTTCGGTTTGCGAAGAATGTGGTCCGGGATCATCGGCACTGATTAAAACAAATCCGCCCTTGGTTCCCAGGTAGGCGGCACTCATAAGCGGGTCGGAGGCCACATTTAAGCCCACCTGCTTCATGCTGACCGCGGCCCGCAGGCCGGCCTGGCAGCCGGCATAGGCCACCTCAAAGGCCACTTTTTCGTTGATGGCCCATTGGGTATGCATGGACAACGATTCCTGGTTTTGAAAAAAGGCCACCGCCGCCAGAATCTCCGAGGCCGGTGTTCCCGGATAAGAGGTTGCAATGGCACATCCGTTTTCGACCAGACCGCGTGCAATCGCTTCATTGCCCAGCAATAATTTTCTTTTACTTTTGCTCACTATTTTAGTTCCCTCCAATAAATAGCCATCCAGAAAAGGCTATTTTCCTGTAATATTTACCACAGAGTACACAGAGATCGCAGAGCATAATTTTTTTTATCGAATAGAGCCTACAAATTATCTATAGTTGTTTTCTCTGTGGTCTCTGTGCTCTCTGTGGTGAAAAACAAACCTTCCTATTTTGATCACAGTTCAAAAGCTTCCACGCTGATGATCAGCGGCAAGGCTCTCATTTTCTCGATGACCTCCTCCTCGATCGGCATGTCAGTTCGCAGAAAAATCATGGTCTTGTCGGAGCCTTCTTCCTTGCCCACCCGCATGCGGCTGATGTTAATGCCGTAGTCGCCCACCAGGGTACCAATGCTGCCGATGGCACCGGGTTTGTCATGATTGTGGATCAACATAAACCGATCCACCGGCTCCAGCTCAAGTCTGAAGTGGTTGATGTTAACAACGCGTGGATTTTTGCGGCCAAATATCGTCCCGGCCACCAGATTCTCATCTTTGTCTGAGACGGCCCTGACCGCAATCATATTGATATATTCTTCCGATTCGGAAACCTTGGATTCGGTAATTTTAATACCGCGCTCTTTGGCAAGCACCTTTGCATTGACAAAATTGACATCGTCTTTGATCATAGGTGTCAGCAGGCCTTTTAAAACAGCCGTGCTGACCGGTGACAGGTCCAGTTCGTCAAAATCACCGGCATATTCGATGAGCACTTCTTTAATGGCACCCTGAGACAGCTGGGCTAGCAGGCAGCCCATGCGATCCGCAAGGCTTAAGTAGGGGTTTAACTTTTCAAGTAAATCACCGCTAACCGCCGGCACATTCACGGCATTAATAACCGTTCCATCTCTCAAATAGGCAATGATCTGTTCGGCCACCATGACGGCCACATTGGTCTGGGCTTCCTTGGTCGAGGCCCCCAGATGCGGCGTGCAAATTACGCGATCAATCTCAAACAGCGGGCACACGCCAGGAGGCTCGGTTTCAAAGACATCCAGGGCAGCACCGGCCACCTTTCCTGAACTCAGGGCATCGTTCAAATCGGCTTCAGAGACAATACCACCGCGGGCACAGTTGATGATCATCACCCCGTCTTTCATTTGATCGAATGCTTTTTTGTCAAGCAACCCATCGGTGTCTTTGAGCTTGGGTACATGCACCGTAATATAATCCGACCGTGCGTATAGATCTTCAGCAGAGACGGCTTCAAAACCGGCTTTTTCAATCAGCTCGGCCGAGATAAACGGATCGTGAACAATCACCTTCATCTTTAAACCGCGGGCACGATCTGCCACAATGGACCCGATTTTACCAAATCCGATGATGCCAAGCACCTTATTGTAGATTTCGCGGCCCTGAAGCTTCTTTTTTTCCCATTTGCCGTCCTTGAGCGTCGAGGTGCCCCAGGGAATATTGCGCGTCAGCGCCATCATCATGGCGATGGAGTGTTCGGCAGTGGTGACCACATTTCCGGTCGGGGTGTTCATTACCAGGGCACCCCTTTTTGTGGCGGCTGCAATATCGACATTGTCCAGTCCGATACCGGCCCGCCCGATAACTTTGAGATTGTTGGCTGCTTCGAGGAGATCCTCGGTAACTTTAGTTGCGCTGCGAATCACCAGCGCATCATAGTCACCGATGATGTCTTTGAGCGCATCAGGCTCAAGACCAGTATTCACATCCACCTCGAAGCCCGGTTCCGATTCAAACATTTTAATACCCGCTTCTCCGAGGTTGTCACTGATGAGAATTTTCATGATTTGTCCTTCCCGGTTTTAGATAAAATCTCAAAAAGAAATCTGATCCGCCAGAGGCGAAGAGGTGCCCGTAAACGGTATCAATTATTTTTGACATAGGTTCAATTGTCTTTATCTTTGATAGCATTTTTAGTGGATCTTTATGAAATGACAAAAATGGATGTGTATAATCTCGCAGAAAATAAAATCTCAACCATAAATGAACAATCAAAATATCAGGAAAAAGATGAAACGATAAGAAAAAAACGGATACCGCTGCCTTTTCGGAAATGAGCACGATTACTGGCTTGACACACTTTTGTATACGGTATACAAAAACCTGTCAAGCAATTTATCTACTGACTTTAGCAGATTTTTTGAATACCTTTAAGCTGTCAATACCGTATTATTATCCGATTCGAAAGTGGCGCATTTAAATGGTGGCTGAAAGCCACTCCCACTATTTTGATTCGTCATATTGAGTTTTATCAATTCATTACCAAAACCCACGCGGGAAAGGAAAAAAATCATGGATCCTGCCAAAAATCTGTATCGCTCGGCATTAAACCCTTTGCTGATTGAACCTACCAGCCCTCTGCCCACTGAAATCGCCGTGATTGGAGCCGGGACCATCGGTCCGGATATCGGCTATTATTTAAAAAGTGCACTGCCGGACAGCAAGCTGTATCTGGTGGATGTGATCGAAAAACCGCTCAAACAGGCCGAGCAACGCATCGTGGGCTACACCGAGAAAGCCATAGAAAAAAAGAAAATGAAACCCGAGCGCGCAGCAGCGGTTCGTGAGAATATCGTCTACACAACCGATTACCAGCAGATCAAAAACTGCCAACTGGTGATTGAAGCCGCCACCGAATCCATTTCACTTAAACAAAAAATATTTGAAACCGTTGAAAATATTGTCAGTCAGGATGCGATTATCACCTCAAACACCTCCTCGATTCCGGCCGACAGAATTTTTCAGAAGATGAAAATACCGCAACGCACGTCCATCACCCATTTTTTTGCGCCGGCCTGGCGCAGCCTGCCGGTTGAAGTCATTGCCTGGGAAAAGGGCAGCCAGGAAACACTGGATTATCTGTTCTGGTTTTTTGCCAAAACCGGCAAAGCCCCCATTATCACCGATAATGCCATCTGCTTCGTTCTGGACCGCGTGTTTGATAACTGGTGCAATGAGTCCGCCTATCTGCTGACTGACGCAACGGCCAGCCAGATCGATAAGGTTGCCGAGGAATTCGTATTTGCAGGGCCCTTTTTCGTGTTGAATCTGGCCAACGGCAACCCGATCATTATCGAAACCAACAGCCTGCAGATGGAAGAAGGCGCCCATTACCAACCGGCAAGCATTCTGGCATCCGTAGACCGCTGGCTGACCCACCGGCCGGGCAGCCCGGTTGAAGTCCCTGCAGATGTGAAATCTACCGTTCGTGATCGTTTGTTGGGCATCTTATTTTCCCAGTCTTTTGATATTATCGACCGTGGAATCGGAACCAGGGAAGACCTGAACTTCGGCTGTCAGGTGGCGCTGGGATTCCGCCAGGGGCCGCTGGATCTGATGCGCAATCTGGGTGAAGCCGAAGTGATGCGCATCATGGATAAGTTTCAATCTGAAAGAGCGGGTTTTCCGATGCCGCAGCAACCCTATGCCGCCTATCAGGATTTTAAGCGCTTCATCCTGGTCGATGATGTCAACGGGGTTAAGGTTATAACCATTCGTCGGCCCCAGGCCATGAATGCGCTTAATGATGAGGTGACCGCTGAAATCCTTGCAGTCCTAAAAGAATTCGAAAATGATCCGGCGGTCAAAGGCTTTGTGATCACCGGTTACGGGACGGTTGCTTTTTCAGCCGGCGCCGATATCGGCAAATTTCCGGAAATGCTGGGCGATGCCGAGCGATCAGCCCAATATGCCCGCGATTGCGCCAAAGTACAGGTTTATATGGATCAAATGCAAAAACCGGTGGTCGCGGCGGTCAACGGATTTGCCCTGGGCGGCGGCCTGGAGGTGGCCATTCGCTGCCACGATATCGTCGCCACCAAGAATGCCAGCTTTCAGTTTCCCGAAATCACTCTGGGAATTCTGCCGGGTATCGGCGGTTGTGTGGTGCCCTACCGCAAATGGCCCCGGGGAGCCGAGTTGTTTCATGAAATGATCTGTGTGGGTCGTCCCCTTAAGGCAGCCGAAGCGGCTGAAATTAACATGGTCAGCCAGATCGTGGATGATTTTCCATCTTTGATATCCGCCGCCGTGGAAGCGGTCAACAACCTGCAGGGTAACATCAGCCGTATCCCGGAAGGGAAAATTGACTTGCCGGAAGTGAATATTCCCGCCGATCCCAAAGCAGGCAAACAGCCATTGAGCAAAGAAGCGGTGGCGCTAACCCGAAATGTTATTCTGGAAAGCGCAGCAGCCGGAAATATAGCCGATGCTCTTGAAATCGGTTATAAAGGTTTTGGTGAGATCGCCTGCACGGATGCAGCCAGGGAGGGAATTTCAGCCTTTCTGGAACGACGGGCGCCGAATTTTACAAAATAAAAATAGTGTGACGGGTTGCGCGTTGCGTGTGGCACGTTGCGAGTATCGAACAAAAAGAAGCCAGTAGCCAGCAGCAATAGATGAAGTTTTAATCGCAACCCCTGAACCTTTGAACGCTGAACCTTGAACCTGAGGGACGCAGTCCTTACTGCGTGCCCTGTTGAGTCTTGCTGCGCTTGATACTTTCCAGCCGTTCGTAAAGCGTTTTGGCCTTGGTGAGGTTTTTATTGACGTCTTTATAGTTGGGGTCGATGGCCGAGACCGTTTCCCACTCCTGAATCGCTTCCGCCAATTTTTGGTCTCCGAAGTATGCCAGCCCCTTTTCATAGTGAACTTCCTTGTAAATATCTTCACTCTTCTGGATATTTTTTTCGCACTGGTCGCATTTGGGATTATACTGCAGCGCTGTTTTGAACTCATCCCTGGCAGCCAGATAATCTTCCTTGCCGAACAGATGCAATCCCTGCTGAAAATGGGCTTTTTCCAGGTACTCACGCACCTGCTTGTCATTTGGGTTGTTTTCGGCAACCGCTTCAAATTTGACAATCGCCTTTTTGTATTGCTTTTGATCATATAAGGCGATGGCATCCTGACGCAGGTTATCGCTGCCCACTTTTCGCATCTGATCAATATATTTCTGGCAGTCAGAGCAGTTTGGATCATATATCAGAGATGTTTCAAACTCCTTTTCAGCCTTGGTATAAGCCTTATTCGTTAATGATTGCCGTCCTTTTTCACGATAAGCCAGCGACATGTAATTGCGAGCCGTTTGATCGCCAGGATTGACGTTTAAGACCTTGTCGAATTCAGCAATCGCCGCTGCATATTCCTTATTGTTATAAAGCTCCACGCCCAGCTCACGATAGTGCACCAGTTGATCCTCAGGAGAGATGGGCTTTGCGCTGATGTCTGTTTCTTCTAACTTTTGATCCGGTTTTTCAGGCATCGGTGCAACCCTGGCGCTTGTAACCGCCTCGGTCTCTTTGACCTCGCCCCCAGCCTGGAACGCAACACCTTCAATTTCAGGAATCTTGAGCTCCTGACCGACTCTTACGCTGGTTCCATCTCCCAGGTTATTAAACTGGGCAATGACATGGAACTTGTTGTAATCGCCGTAGTACTTCATGGCCAGTTTGGAGAGGCTCTCCTCGGGCTGAACAGTATGCATGATATATCGTTTTACGGCAATTATATCACCGGACAACTCTTTCGAAGAGGCACCCTCCTCCGCCTGAATTTTATCGGGATCGGCCATAATCGGCATGCCTTCAATCACGGGAATCTTGATATCCTGACCGACTTTGACCCGGGTCGGGTCATCCATTTCGTTATAATCGGCAATCAGATGGAATTTGCGATAATCGCCATAGTAGCGCTCGGCCAGCGTGGATATACTTTCATCAGCCTGAATGGTATGCACAATATATCTTTTGACCTGCCCCATATCTCTGTTCGTGCCCGCCAGCCTTGTTTTGGCCTTGGTGTGCTCGGGATTATATCGCAGGGCAGTTAAAAATTCCTTGCGTGCCGGTCCATACTGGCCCTTGTTATAGAATTTGAGCCCTTCTTTATAGTGTTTGTCGGCCAGCTTGTCCATCTGAGGCTCAAGCGCGGCGATTTTCTGCCGGGCCATTTGATTGTCAGGGTCAACGGTCAGCACGAGCTTGTATTGCTTCAACGCCTCTACCAGGTCCCCCTGTTTTTCGAATTGCTGTGCTTTGGCCGTATAGTCTTTTGCAAGGGTTTCCGGCGATTTGCTACCCGTCATCGCGCACCCGGCCAGCAAGACGAATAAAAGGACCACGTAGATAATGCCTGCTCTCGTTTTCATGATTATCTCACTTTAACGTAAGTGGTTTGAAAGTTCGCAACCTTGAAATAAAGGTTTGCATGTCCTTTTTCAATATTTGATCTCTTCTTAAAGTCAGTGGATTTGCGAAAAAGGCATTACCACCTCTTTTTACGGACATGGCGTATTTATAGCCCACCTGCCGGGCAATTTGGATCGATTGCTGGTCATAAAGCCCGAACGGATATGCCAAAAATTGGGTGTCCTGGCCCAATTTCCGGTCGATGATTTTTTTAGAACCATAAAGCTCTTCTTTAACCCTGGCCAGATGCGCCTGTTCGCTCTCGCCTTCCTTTGGCCGGGTCAGGTCACTGTGATGGATCGTGTGTGAACCGATGCTAAAACCACTGGTCTGCATTTCTTTGAGTTGTTTCCAGGTGATGGCCATCCTGGAAACACCGACAAAACTCGTGTAAACAAATAAGGTTGCCGTGTACCCGTATTTTTGAAGAATCGGGTAAGCAATATTGTAAACAGAGCGAAAGCCATCATCCATAGTGATCAGCACCGATTTTTGCGGCAACCCCCGGCGGTATTCCAGAAAAGCGGAAAGTTCTTCAGCCGTAAGCACGTGATATCCGTTTTCCTTCAAATAACGCATCTGCCGCTCGAATGTGCTGCTGGGCATACACAGGGACGAGCTGCAATCTTCAGCGAACCGATGATACGTCAAAATGGGAATCGTTTGAAAACCATCGGCGCTCAAGCCTCCGCGTTTGCGCTCTTTTAATGGAATGACAACCGCATTTCCCCGTCGAAAGCCGATATCCGGATTGGCCTCCTCAATAATCCAGGCGTGCTGCGGGTCACCTAAAAACTTTGCAGCCAATTCTGCAGGAGATTGACGCCCTTGTAGCTGATAAATAACATAGTCTTTGGAACGAAAAAGATTCGTATGGGGTGGAGACGTTTTTGATGGAGTGGATGAACAGGCGCTCAAAATTAGCAAGCTCATCGAAAGCAAGATCAAAAATAACAGGATCCGGAGAAAATGAGAACGCCGATCTGCTCGAGCAGAAAAACGCGTATCAGATACCATAGCAGCCTCTAGGACGATAATCGAATAAAAAACAATCTCGCCCGTCTTATGTTGGTGCTTTGTGTTTGTTTGCCTGATATCAAAGCGATGTGCTTCTGATCATTAGGCCAATTTCTATCTGCTTGTCAAATATAATATCATATTCAGCGCAATGGATAAATATGAGATTGTCGTTTGACACGATGTTAGACCAAATCCTATAAATTTAAGGCAGTTAATTTGCTTGACATTAAATTTTCACCATAATACTTTATGGCATCCTACTGCCGATTCAATTCGATCCTCACGAACAACGCAATTCGACCAAACAGCTTGATATTGATCGGATAGCCGAAGGGGGAAAGACCGCATGGAATCCATTCGCCAATTGAGCAGCCGCCTGAACTGGCGCTATGTGTTTGTGGGTGTCGCTGTCTGGTGGTTGCTGCTGCTGATTGTCTACTCACTTTTAAGCCTGCGCGTCAACAACCTCAAAAACCGTTTAACAAAAACAGGCAGTGAGCTGACAACTGAACTGGCCCATCTTGTCAGTCTGCCCCTTTTAGAAAAAGACTCTCCATCTATCCACCGTCTGTTGACAGATACTGCCGGCAAACCCGATGTCTTCTATGCTTCTGTGGTTGATCATCGCAACAAAGTCGTGGCCTTTACCGGCACCGGTCATCTTATGCCGGATATGGCCCCCAAAGCCCGAAGCATCGAAAAAGTGACCATCCGGGAAGGCGGATTTGCCAGTCATGCCAATATCGTTAATTTCGTTGCAGACATTACCTATGCCGGGACCAAAATTGGTGAAGTATTCATCGGAATGTCAACCCCGGGAGCTATACAGACGCGGAAAATATTTACAATCATCGCTGTTGTCAGTGGTTTGCTGCTGCTACTATTGGTCATCTTATTCCGCTATCAATCGATCAGGGAGACGCTGACAAAAATCGTGCCGGCGACCCCGGCAACAGCCGAAATCAAAACAGACGCTCAAGACAATCCGGTCGCCTGTCCGTTGTGTGGAACCCGGAAACCGCTATCGGCAAACCTGTTCAAGCAGTCAAACCTGGACACCCATCTGAAAGGCGGTCTGACGACGCAAAACATTAACCCCGGCGTCGCCAGCAGCGAGAAAGATACTCAAATTCACAGTGCACCAGATGATCTATTGTGGCTCAAACGCCGGGTCATTTTGCGCTGCGCCGATATTATCAAAAAATTGACCGCCTAGCTTTAGGTTCAGTTAGCAAGGAGGTGTTCCATGCTGGTCAATGAAATTGCCACCATGACAGCGGTGAAAGTCAAGGAAATCTCAACGAGCACCTTCACCAGAGTTGCCAGGGGAATGAAACGCATATCCCATTTAAATTTCATTGAACGTAGCCCCAGAAAAGTCACCATCTGTGCGGCTGTGTGGCTATTGGTCAGCATCGCCGGCTATCTGTTTTACCATTATGCCTTTACGCAAAAAAATGATGAATTTTACCGGCAAGGTATTACCCAGACCCGGAGCCTTGAATCCAAAAGCGGGCCTTTTATCCTGGAAAAGGATATTTTATCGCTTAATGTTGCCATCAAAGAGATGCAGGGCATCGAGGACTTAGAATTTGCGGTCATCCTGGACCACAAAAATGCCATCCTGGCCCACACCAACGCGGAACTGATGAATCAGAAATTCCAACCGCTGCTTGATGAAACACCCATCGAACTGCGTGACGGCGTTCAGGTTGTATCCGCCAGGTTGCCTGACAAAACGGCGGTCGTCGGATTCTTTAAGGTTATTAATTATTCAGACGTCGAAATCGGCAAAGTTGGCCTTGTTCGCTCTGTTGCCCGCCTGCACGACAATCTCAATCAGCTACGTTTTCTATATGCTGCCGGGGTCCTGGGAACCCTACTTTTGCTGCTTGTGGCTTTGTTTGTGATCGATCGCAGTGCCAAAGCGCGGGCCCTTAAAATGGAGGCCGATATCGCCAAGATGGAGCGTATCGGCCCTTATCAGTTGCACCGCAAAGTCGCGCGAGGCGGGATGGCCGAGCTGTTCTTAGCGGATTATGTTCGCGAAGACGGTTTTCGTCGCAAAGTTGCGATAAAACGAATTTTGCCGCATCTGGCGGGAGATCAAAATTTTATTAAAATGTTTACCCGCGAAGCCCGGCTGGCCGCCCTTTTGCAGCATCCGAATGTCGTGCAAATATTTGACTATGGCAATATTGAAAACGCCTATTTTATCGCCATGGAATTTATTGACGGCAAAAACCTGGGCGAAGTGCTCAAGATCCTGAATCGTGGATTGCCTGCTGATATCGCCGTATTTATCATGTCACAGATTTGCAAGGGTCTGGATTATTCACATAACAAAAAAGACGATACCACCGGTGAACCGTATAAAATCGTTCATCGCGATATTAGCCCCCAGAATCTACTCATTTCCTATCAGGGAGAAGTAAAAATAAGTGACTTTGGCATTTCAAAGGCCAGATCCGAACCGAGTTTAACTCAGGCCGGTGTCGTTAAAGGTAAACTGGCCTATTTATCACCCGAACAGGCACTCGGAGAGCCGATTGACCACATGGCCGACATTTACGCCCTGGGGCTGGTTTTTTATGAAACCCTATGCGGTAAGAGAGTCTATGATTTTAGCAACGAAGTTGACGCCCTGCGGACAATTCCGAACCTGGAGATCGCACCCTTAAAGGACGTGATTCCGGATGTTCCGGAGGAATTAAACCGCATCGTGATGACCTGTTTAGAAAAGCAAAAAGAGTTGCGGTATCAAAGCGCTACGGCGGTGCATAGCGACCTGCTATCATATAAAAAACAGCAAAAATCAGCATTTGGCAATTCCGACCTTGCGAATTTCATGAAGCAATTTTCAAATCATCAACAAGGAACATAAACGCTCAAACTTCGCGGAACCCGCCTTATGCCCGAAAAAATATTTATTGGAAAAACCGATACCGGCCTCAGGCGCCAGAATAATGAAGACGTCTTTCTGGTCAGCCCCGAATTCGATTTCTGCCTTGCTGCGGATGGAATGGGAGGTGCTGCTGCCGGGGAAGTGGCCAGTCAAATATTTGCCCAGACCGCTCTGGATATTTTTTCGATTAATCCCAATCGCTCTGAAAAAGACACGCTCTATCGCGTTCAAAAAGCCTATCTGGCCGCGAATGATAAAATTCTTGAGCATGTCATTGCACATCCGGACCACAAAGGCATGGGCTGCACCGCCGAACTGCTGGCATTTTTTGAACAGACCTTTCTTCTCGGCCATATCGGTGACAGCCGCACCTATCGATTAAGAGACGGCTTGCTCGAACATCTCACCGAAGACCACACCCTCGTCCAGCAGCAATTTCAAGAAGGGCTCATATCGCAAGACGAGATCAGAAACCATCCCATGCGTCATGTCATCTTTCGTGCCGTGGGTATCAAAGAAGAGATGACCATCGATCTGTTAAAAGGCAAGACGCGTGCCGCCGACCTTTTTCTGCTGTGTTCAGATGGATTGTCCGATATGATAGAAGATCAGCAAATTCATGAAATTTTGTGTGCCGATACCGATATGGAACACAAAACCGAAAACCTGATTGAGTCTGCCAAAGCCGCCGGCGGCCTTGACAACATTACCGTTGTTTTGGTCGCTATTGCCTGAATTCAACGAACGCCGTCTTAAATTAGAACCTTCGCAGGTCAACGTATGCCACATGCATTTTTGGAATGGCTAGACGAAAACCAACAGGTCCAGCGCTTAGAAATCATTGATAAGGTTTTTGTCGGACGCTCCTGCACCGGTATCGATCCTCAAAAAAGAATTCTGGTGAACAATGCCCAGGTCTCCAGAGACCATGCGGTCATCAGCCGTCGTGCCAAATCACTTAAGATCAAGGATATGAGCAAAAATGGAATCTGGGTCAACGGCATTCGTCTGGCCGCGGGCGCATCCAGTGACCTGGCCGATGAAGATGTCATTAGTGTTGGCGGGGTTTCGATTACGGTATACGCTCAATCCGATGATGCCGTTACGCAAGAAAGGGCCATGTTGACCGAAGGCACTATGGTGACACCCACCGAGATTGTGGTCACCAACGTGGTGGCCGACGTCAGAGAATTCTCCACTTTTTCCCAGACCCATGCGTCAGCAGATGTATATGCCCTCATGAAGGAAGTCTTCGATGCTTTCAGCAGCATTGTGGTCAGATTTAAAGGCACCATCAAAGATTATGCCGGTGATGCCGTCTTCGCATTTTGGGATCATCATGTCGAACCGGTCAGCCCGCAGGCTGTTTTGGCCTGCCAGGCTGCCCTGCAGCAAGACCAGGCCCTTAGTGAAATTCGCTCAAGATTATCCGGCAAAAATGTCGCCGCCGCCAAATTAGAAATGGGATGGGGCATCACAACCGGCAAAGTGACCCTGTCACATTACGGCTCACGCTCAGCGGATCTGGCGCTGGTGGGCGACTGCACCAATCTGGCCTTTCGCTTATCCGGCATTGCCAATAAAGATTTATCAGACAAAATCATTATCTGTTCCCAAACAGCCGATCTGGTTCGCGACGATTTTAGCCTGCAGGATCTGGGAAGCATCCCGATCAAAGGCCGCAAGGGCCAGGAGCAGGTTTTTGGGCTGGAAAAACCCTGAAAATGTAAGCAAAATTGTCCCCGCATCATCTAATAACGGCAGTCTGCAGCCGCGACAACCCAGCGAACGGCACCGCCATTCCCAAATTCCTCAGATGCATTTTGATTCTATTGTCAAATTAGGTTAAAATTCAAATGTCAGGTTGTCCAGCTGCAACCCGCTACCCGCTTCCTTCATTTTAGGAAATGCAATAATGGGTAGGTAAACCCCAAATTCTAATACGGGACGGATTTAAAGCGTCCTTCGGTCCATTTTAATATGGTATTT
>CAZJHF010000057.1:0-13697 GCA_964545505.1 uncultured Desulfobacterales bacterium
CCCAATCGCCGGGAGGCGTTGTGGGTGATCCAGGTGACTGCCAGCAGTGGAACCAGACTGGCAGCTAAAAGAACCAGGAAGTGTTTCCAGCGCAGTTTCATGATTCCTCCCGTTTTTCGTCTCGATGGCTCCCATTCATCGGAAATCTATTCATCGCCATAGAGCAGATCGATTAAAATCAAAGAAAATTCCAAAATGGCTTATAAACTTGAATATTCAAAAAGAGGTGATTTGGTCAACTAAAAATAATGGTTCTGGCAATTATCGCTTTATTGAGAAATCTTAGGGTATGGTTGAATTTGAAGTATTATGTTTTGTTCTTAACGGTGACACTCGCGCTTAGTGTCCACCGGGGAAAGGAAAAGGACCGAACAGTCCTACGGTCCGGCGGATCTGGTAGGACGCATTGTTCGGAGTTTTTATGACTACTGCTCGAAAAGAAGAGTTTTATGAATTGATTTTTAGGCCTTAGATCAGGCCCACAGACAAGGCTTCCCGGCTCGGCTGAGCTCGCCGCAGGCCCGGATTGTAAGTGGAGCGTACACCTTATTCCTGACTTTTGCACGGGTCGGAGGCTTCCATATGCAAGGCATTTAAGGGCGAAGCCATAGTGCTCTATGCTTTGCCCTTAATAACGCAGCAGATGGAAGCCTCCGACTTGCCGCGTTGTTTCCAGGGTGAAAATTGATGAGATATAATGATCTTCATTCTTCATACTTGAAAAATAATAAACTTTACGACACATGTTTGGATTACCTGCTATCTCAAAATAATTTTTTTCTCTTATCAATTTTCATGCAAGATTCAGGTAGTGCGTGAGCATTGCCATCCGCGGGTTAACGCAGTATTTGGGTCTGAGATGAGGCTTAAAAACCAATTTAGATTACGGATAGCTGCTTGCCAACCTTAGTAAAAGCCGCAATGGCGGTGTCGAGCTCAGCAGTGTTCAGGGCGGCGGAAATCTGTACCCGGATGCGGGCCTTGCCTTTGGGCACCACCGGATAGGAAAAAGCGATCACGTATACCCCTTCGGTGAGCATGGCATCAGCCATTTGAACCGCGACTTTGGCGTCCCCCAGCATAATTGGCACAATCGGATGATCTCCCGGGTTAATCTTGAACCCGGCCTGGGTCATCCCCTCCCGAAAATAGGTGGTATTGCGCTCCAGCCGATCCCGCAGTTCGGTTGAGGCGCTCAGGGTCTCCAGGGCTTTAAACACCGCAGCAGCCACGCCGGGTGCCAGGGTATTGGAAAAAAGATAGGGTCGCGAACGCTGGCGCAGCATATCAATAATTTCTTTGCGCCCGGAGGTAAATCCTCCCGAAGCCCCGCCCAAAGCCTTACCGAATGTCGATGTGATTATATCCACTCGCTCCATGACGCCGTGATATTCGGGGGTGCCGCGGCCGGTCTTTCCGATAAAACCGGTTGAGTGCGAATCGTCCACCATGACCAGCGCATCATAGCGCTCGGCCAGATCGCAGACACCTTTTAGATTCGCAACGATGCCATCCATTGAAAATGACCCATCGGTGGCAATTAGCCGGAAGCGGGCGTCCTGGGCTTCCTTGAGCTGGGTCTCCAGATCGGTCATGTCAATATTTTTATAACGGTAGCGGGCCGCTTTGCATAAGCGGATGCCGTCGATGATGCTGGCATGATTGAGCTCATCGGAAATAACGGCATCCTCGGGGCCCAGCAGCGTTTCAAAAAGACCGGCATTGGCATCAAAACAGGAAGAATAAAGAATCGTATCCTCGGTGCCCAGAAATTCGGATACTTTTTGCTCCAATTGTTTATGCAGCTCCTGGGTGCCGCAAATAAAGCGCACCGAGGATAACCCATAGCCCCACTGCTCCAGGCCTGCTTTGGAAGCATCCACCAGCTCCTGGGTGCCGGATAAGCCCAGATAATTATTGGCGCATAGATTGATGACCTGCCGGCCGTCCGTCAGCTGCACACGAGCACCCTGTCTACCGGCAATAACGCGTTCGTCTTTATACAGACCGCTGTCACGAATCTGGGCCAGCTCTTCGATCAGATGATCTTTCATTTTGCCGTACATCTTTCTCTCCTTGATAAATTGGGTCGGTTAACCGACTTTGTACCCTTTAAAAAATTGTGCAGCGTTAAAAACAGGTTGAACCCGTTGCCTGCCGGAGGTCCTCGTGAAACGGGATTGGCCCGTTGGCCCGTATGTCGGTTTTAATTTAAATTAGATAGTATACCTTTCTTAACCGGCTAAGCGGGTAAATGCCTAAAGTTATGGTGTCGCTGCGCTTTCGTCTTTTGTAAGTGATATTAATCGGCTTTAAAGCCTTAGATTATGTTCGAGAGCAAGACGTAAGGCGTTTTGAAAGCGGAGCGTACACGCTAGTACGCGAGCATTTTGAAACGACTTACAACACAGCTCTCGGGCATTAGATGAGGTTTTAAAGCCGGTTAATCAGTCCAATTGAGAATCACCTTGCCTGATTTACCCGATCTCATAACCTTAAAGGCCTTTTCATATTCGCTATAATCAAAGCGGTGGGTGATCACCGGGCTGATATCCAGACCGCTTTGAATCATGGCGGTCATTTTATACCAGGTCTCATACATCTCACGGCCGTAGATCCCTTTAAGGGTCAGCCCGTTAAAAATGACCAGATCCCAGTCAATGGCAGTATCGGCGGGCAATATCCCCAGAATGGCAATTTTAGCCCCGTGACACATATTGGCCAGCATCGATCGCAACGCATCCGGATGGCCTGACATCTCCAAACCGACATCAAAGCCTTCCTTCATGCCCAATTTCTTCTGAGCATCCTCGATCGTTTGGGTACGCACATCCAGCGCCAGGGTGGCCCCCATTTTCTTTGCCAGCTTTAAGCGGTAGGTAATCACATCGGTAACCACGACATAGCGGGCACCGGCCTGTTTGGCAATCGCGGCCGCCATGCAGCCGATGGGACCGGCACCGGTAATGAGCACATCTTCCCCGAGCACATCAAAAGAAAGGGCGGTGTGGGTGGCATTGCCCAGCGGATCAAAGCAGGTCAGGATATCCATTGGGATCGTGCTATCGCAATACCAGATGTTGGTGACCGGGATACTTAAATACTCGGCATAGGCGCCGGGGCGGTTGACCCCCACGCCGCTGGTGCGCATGCACAGGTGGCGCCGGCCGGCCAGGCAGTTACGGCATCGGCCGCAAACCAGATGCCCTTCACCGGAAACCAGGTCACCGGGTTTAAGATCATGCACATTGGCGCCGATCTCGGCCACCCGGCCCACAAACTCGTGGCCCACCGGCATCGGAACCGGAATCGTCTTTTGAGCCCACTCGTTCCAGTCATAAATGTGCACATCCGTTCCGCAGATGGCGGTTTTGTGGATTTTTACAAGCACATCATTGATGCCGATATCCGGAACGGGTACTTTTTCCAGCCAGAGCCCCGGTTCGGACTTTGACTTTACGAGTGCGTCCATTTTAGTGGCCATGTTCGCCTCCACCTAAATTGAGCGTTTCAAATTAAAAATATGGAAGGCTCTTCATTCAAAAGAATTCTATCATTTTAAATATTTTTATGGTGCCCTAAAATCCATATACTGTATCAACCATAGCACTCCTGCGACATAGAAAACAAGAGTCAAGCAGAGTTAGAAAAAGCCACACCGTGAACGACCAGCTGGCTTTTTATGTTTGCTTTTTTCGTTGATTTTTTCAATCAAACACATTAATTACATGCGGCCGCATTAATGTTGCCAATAACGTCTCATGGCAATCCTTCGGAAAGATAAACACCATGGTATCAACGCTTCTTGCCTTCGGGGGCAAAAACGCGGTGGCCGTCAGTTCAGCACTTTTACTCTGTTTCAGCATTGGCGCCGTCTTCGGCCCCATACTGGCATCTATCACAATGACCCTGCTGAACAGCCCTTATGGATTGTATGTATACTGGTCACTGGTCGCCGGGGTATTTACCTTGATTACGCTTTATTTAAAACATAAGGAAAGAGTCACGATTATTCAGCCGGCCGAGCAGGTTGATTTTGCGCCCATGAAAAACACGTCATCCGTTGCGATGGTGCTGGACCCCGGTCGGATGCCGGAACAGATGAAGGTGTATAACCTCGCATATGAGCTGCGGTTATATCCAATGTGATCCTGCTAAAACGGCAGTTCTTCAGCGCCAGCCTCGAAATACCCGAAGTCCCGTTCCTGCCTGATTTTTGGTAACCAGTCGATAAATATCTTCGCTGCCTGTTCGGCGGTCAGGTCGGCATCCGGGCTGCCCATCCGTGTTTGGATTCTTCCCGGGTGAGTGGCAAACACAGCGATACCGGTTTCTCTGAGTTCCCGATAGATTGACGCACTGAGCATATTCTGGGCCGCCTTCGCTATCCGAATACTATAAGAAAGCGGAATATGATCAAGATCGCCGGATGACACCTTGTAAATAGAACCCACCCGGCTGCTCACGTTGACGACCGTTGGAAACTCAACTTTTCGCAGAAAAGGAAGGGCGGCCTGCAGGCATCGGATCACACCACAGCAATGCACTTCAAATAATTCTTTAACCTCACTGCATGACGTTTCTTCGATGGAATGACCCGTCCCTCCAATGCCAGCGTTATTAATGAGAAGAGAGAGGTGGTCCGTTTGCTTCTCAAGGCTGAATCGGATCTTTTTAATGGCCGAATCATCGCGAAGATCGGCCAGGATGGGAACGAAAGCTTCCCCGAATTCTGATGATAGCCGTGCCCCATCCGCTTCACTACGAAAGACGCCAAAGACACGCCAACCCAATCGGCAATATTCTCGGGTCAGCTCTAAACCGAACCCTCTGCTCACACCGGTAATTAATGCAATGGAGGTTTTCATATCGACACTTTCGTTTTTCAGATTTGATATTAAAAGTTCACATTTTGTCTTTTCCAACAAAAACGGCGATATTGCCAACTAACTTCATATGCAAATCCTCAAAATTTATCAATAGTGCACCTTTGCCTGCGTGTTGCAGGTACATCGGGTGGGGATGAGGATAAATTTAAGGCGGGCTAACGGTGTTGAAATGCAAAAAAAGCGTTTTCATTCAGATGACCGAATCTCTTTATTGACAGGCAAATTTCCTCGGATATAATACATTCAGACTTCATTGTGATCGAAGATAAAACCTGCCGTTGCCCTGTTGCCGCCAATCTTCGCCCATGCAATGCACAGGACAACGCAGGCACAGATTGCGGACGCATCCTGCCCGGATAAAGAGCGCATATTTTTTTAAAGAATCATCCCTGCTGCATACGCGGCTGAGGCCTTAGCACCGGGAGAACAATCATATGGATAGCAACGAGCGCGCCATCGCCTTTCTGCTCGGCACAAAATGGAACAACCTGCCGCAAGCCATTCAGCATCAAAGCAAAAGGGCACTTTTGGATAACCTGGGCGTTCTCGTTGCCGGCGGCACAACGCCCGCATCGCAGATCACCCTTGCATTTGTCGAAGATCAATTTGGCGGTAATACCCCGCAAGAGGCCTGCACGGTGGTGTCCACCGGAAAGCAAGTGTCCGCCGTTGGTGCGGCCCTCGCCAACGGGATCGCCGCCAATGGCCTGGATATGGACGACGGCTATAACCTGGCCAAAGGGCATCCAGGCGCAGCGCTGCTTCCGGTGCTCCTGGCTGCATCGGAACTGGTGGCCGGGGTTGACGGTCGGGACTTTCTGGCCGCATGGGTAGTGGGCTATGAGCTGGCCATTCGGGCCGCCATGATCCGCCATACCACCTATACGACCTACCATTCAACCGGCAGCTGGGGTGCCATCGGTGCGGCGGCGGCCGGGGGGAAGCTGCTGGGCCTGGATTCCGGACAACTCAGGTGCGCGCTGGGGATTGCCGAATATTTTGCGCCCATCGCGCCCATGATGAAAGGCATCGAGGTGGTGGCCATGACCAAGGACAGCATCGGCTGGGGAGCCATGGTGGCCATGAGCTCCATTCTGCTGGCCCGCAAGGGGTTCTCCGGCGTTAACCCCATCTTTGCCGACGGACCGGGACCCGAACTGACTGATGGGCTTGGCAAAGAGTGGCTCATATTGGACCTGTATCACAAGCCCTACGCGTGTTGTTTTTGGGTGCAGCCACCGATTGCCGGCGCCCTGGCATTGATGAAAGATCATAATCTTGCACCGGAGCAGATTGACCGCATCAGAGTTTACGCTTTCCGGGAGGCCATCCAGCTTACCTGTGCCCCACCTCGCGACACTGAAGAGGCTCAGTACAATCTGGCATATGGCCTGGCTTGCGCGATACTCAAAGGAAAGCTCGGGCCTCAGGAAGTGACGCCACCGGCGATCTCTGATCCGCAAATCCTGGCTTTCATGGCCAGGATCGAACCGGTGCCAGATCCGGAGATCCAAAAGGGATACCCTGCCAAACGTCAGGCCCGGGTTGAGATCACAACCACTGACGGTCACGTTTTCGACTCCGGTGTGGTGGATGCCCGCTGGGGTATTCCGGCTGACCGGCCCAGCGATCAGGACCTTATTGAAAAATTCCAGCGGGTCACGCAACCGGTTCTGGGCCGCAGCCGGGCCCGGGCGCTACAGGAATTGATTTGGAATCTGGAGCGGGAGCCCAGGGCGGCCCGTTTGGTGGATCTGGCCACAGCGAGAAGCCGGTAACATCATACCGGCTGATTATGTGCTGCTGGTGCATTTTTCCTGGATGAAAATCGGAAATCGGACGGCATGCAAGCAAGGGGGGTCTGACTTTTTCGTGTTAACCCTTTAATTGATCTTGCCAGGATGCCAAAAGGAGGTCAAATGAAAAGTGGCGGCTTGACAGGCGGCATATATAAACCGCTCAGCTCAGAGCAGGTGGAACTGATTCACAGCGAGGCTTTGCGCCTTCTTCAAGAGGTCGGCATGGCATATGAAAGCGGTCAGGACGAAATGCTCGAGCTGGTAAAGCATGCCAGCTGCCGGGTAGATCCGGCGGCCATGCGGATTTTTTTCCCCCCTCAGCTGATCGAGGAAATGGTGGCTCAGGCCCCGGGAGAGATTACCTTATTCAGCCGGGACGGGAAAAACGATCTTCAGCTGGGCAAGGACCGCGTCTATGCCGGAACCGGGGGCACCACGGTTAAAGTCCTGGATCTTGATAGCGGCGAGGTGCGTCAGAGCGTGCTCAAGGACATCCACAATGTGGCCCGCATCGTTGAGGAAATGACGCATATCCATTTTTTCCAGAATTGCTGTGCGCCCAGTGATGTACCCCATGAGCATTTTGATTATAATATCGCTTTTGCCGCCATGATGGGCACCCGCAAGCATATTATGTTCGGCTGCAGTTGTGAGCAGGGTCTGCGGGATACACACCGCATGGCAACCAGAATCGCCGGCGGAAAAGATGCTCTTGATGCCAGACCGCTCTTTTCGATTGCGGCCTGTATGATCATCAGTCCGTTGAAGTTCTGCACCCAGTCCACCGCCAACGTGCGCACCGCTGCCGAGCTCAATGTGCTCACGACCGTGACCAGTGCGCCCATGAGCGGCTCCACCGCACCCATGACCATGGCCGGCACCTTATTACAAACTCATGCCGAGGTAATGGCCGGAATTACCGTGCACCAGCTGACCCGGCCGGGCGCTCCGGTACTTTATGGCGGACTGCCGGCCCTGGCGGACATGCACAGCATGGGGTACCAGGGGGGCGCGGTTGAATGCGGTATGATGCAAACGGCCATCCATCAACTCAGTCAAAGAATCGATGTGCCCAATTACGCCACCTCAGGCTGTTCTGACGCCAAGATCCCCGACGCCCAGGCCGGCTGGGAAAAAGGGCTCACCACCGGTTTGGCGGCGATGGGCGGAAACAACTATATCCACCACGCTGCCGGTATGCTGGAGTCGATGCAGTGTATCGCTTATGAACAGTACGTCATCGATGACGAAATCATTGGCCAGGCCTGTAAAATCCTGAAAGGTATTTCCACGGGCGAAGATCATCTGGCATTTGAAGCCATCCGCGAGGTTGGCCCGGGTGGCAACTACCTGCTGTCCGACCATACCTTTCAGTATTTGCGTTCTGAATATTTTCAGGGCAACGGGGTCAGCGACAAGGCCGGGCGTGAAGCCTGGATCGAGAACGGCCGCCTTTCAGCGCGCGACCGGGCGCGCGCTATGGCGCGCGCCATCCTCGATAAACCTCTGGAACCCAGGATCGATCCCGGCATCGAAAAGGATATTCGAAGCGATTTTAATATCTTCCTGTAGCCCTCCGCACTGCGATAGCGACGTGAATAATCATGTGGAGCAGGCACCCCATAATTAGCCTCCGGAGAATGAAAAGATGAACCGAGCCATCATTAACTTTGACCAGGCCCTGATACAGTCTATTCATGCAAATTCCCTGGAACTGTTGCGCGATACCGGTATTCGGTTTCCCTGTGAAAGCGCCCTGGAACTTTTTAAAAACCACGGATATAAGGTGGATGGATCGATGGTCCATTTTGAAGAACAAGATATCCGCAAAGCCCTCAAAACGGTACCGCCGGCTTTCACCATCGAAGCCCGCAACCCTGCTCGCAACATCCGCATCGGAGAGACCCACTATGTGATGGCGCCCGGCTATGGGCCCCCGTTTATCATCGAGCCCTCCGGTCAAAAACGCAATGCCACCCTGGCCGATGTCGCCATATTCTGCAAACTGGTTCAGACCTCAAAGTATCTCGACTTTAACAGTGCCATCGTGGTGCAACCCAATGATGTTCACGCTGAAACAGCCCACCTGGATCTATTGCTCGCGACGCTGACGCTCACAGACAAACCCATTATGGGCAGCTCTGCCTCTAAGCAGGCTGCAGAAGACTCTCTGCACCTGGCGCAAATGATCTGGGGAAGCCTGGACAAACCGGTCATGATTTCCCTAATCGATTCCCTGTCTCCACTGCAATATGCACCCGAAAGCGTTGAAGCGCTGATGGTATATGCCGCAGCGGGGCAGCCGTTGATCATTCACTCCGCCTGCACGCTGGGCGCCACCGGCCCCATCACGATTGCGGGCTCCCTGGTGGTCTCCAATGCCACCACCCTGGCGGGGATATGTCTGACACAGCTGATTCATCCCGGAACGCCCCTGGTGTATGGTTTGGGCGGCAGCCCCATAGATATGCGCACAGGCGGGTATGTCAATGCCACCCCCGAAAACGCCAAGCATGTCGCCATCGTCACAGCCCTGGGGCAATTCTACAACATCCCTTGCCGCAGCCACGGATCGCTGACCCACTCGTTTTGCCTCGACTACCAGGCGGGTATGGAATCGGCACTGATGATGGCTACGGCAGCCCTGAGCGGAGTTCATGTAAGCCTGCATGCCTGCGGTACCTTTGGCTCCATGCTGGCCATGAGTTTTGAAAAATTCATTGCGGACGAAGATCTTTGCGGGGCTGTAAAAGCGTTGATAAAACCGGTCGAGTCTACGCCCGATGCTTTTGCGATGGACCTGATCAAGAAAGTGGGGACATCCGGCAATTATCTGATCGAGGATCATACCGTGGATCGCTGCCGGGATGAATTCTTCATTCCGGATTTGAGTAACCGCAGCAGCCATGAACAATGGATTGCAATGGAGAAGCGGGATTTAACTGCAGGTGCGCAAGGTATTCTCACCAAAAGGTTGGCGGAATATGAAAAACCGGCGATGAACCCGATACTGGAGCAAAACCTGGAGCAATTCGTAGAAGATTGCAAGCACAACAGGTGATCGCCATATGGGCAACGAGGGAATTACTCATTCAGCTTTAACGCACAAAAAACACGATGCCCGGGACCTTTCCAATAGCCAACCAGCAGTAGGGTCTTCTTATCTTCAATGCTTTTTCGTACGAAATAATTGACATGATTCTGGCTTCCGGATTCAGGATTGAGCAAAATGCGTGCATGATCCTTGTTCCACAGTATTTCATGGTCATCCGCATAAAACCAGGGCATCATCATTTTTGCGGCCACGATATCTAAATTTTTATATGGGTTCTCTTTTGCAAAAAATGAAAACTCGCCACCAAAATGGCCTTTACCATTTACGCTGTCTATCAAAACGACACCGTGATGGGGGTAATACGGATCTCTGTTAGGTGCTTCGTGAAAACACGTTCCGCTATAAACTCCGGAAGCCGGCCAAGCGGCAAGGCCGGTACTTTTACAAAATTGGTGCCAGATACTAAGTGAAGGCGTTTGGCAATATTGGCCCTTGCCCCCGCAGGCATTGGGAAAACAGCTTTGCCGGTCAGGCGCATGCGAAGCGCCAAGACAACTCATTATTGCGGCAAACGTGAAAATTTTGGTTAGCACCGATTTTTTCATTATTACGATCTCATGATTTGGATGTGTTCGATATTCGGTATGTTTTGCCGGGATCAGAGGTTGCAGCAGCTCCACGCGATGCAGGATATCGATTATGGCCATGCTCAATATAATTCTAAATCTCCAAAACACAATTGACCGCCCGGGCGAATTCGCAATATCCGCCTCTGATGGTTCAAGAAATAGGCACCAGGTCTTATCCTCCAGCCTTCAATTTTGCGGTACGATGATCACAAACGCACCAGTTTATTTTCGCGCCTCTTGTCGCTTAGCCAACATAAACAATATAGCCTCAAGAATGCTTAAACCGGATTAGACCTTGACAGTAATAAAATGATTCTCTATTGTAGAATCGATTTATTTTTTGAATATAATTTATTTATTTTCAATTTTACATTCTCGCCAAATCTAAATCTTCCTCAAAAAATTGGAATTGTTATCAAGATTAAAAGCAAATAATAATTCACCATAATCTAAAACAAGAACAATCCGAATTTCTACAGCGTTATTTAAAGGCTCCTATTTTTTATCTATCTGATTTTGCAAGAAAAACGGTCGTATGGCCTGGATTTAAGTATACGGCTCACCCTTTACCAACCTGAGGATGACACGAAAGGAGGATGTAATGAAAGAGATCGAAACTATTCACCCTGCCATTCATGATTTTAAGACTGATATGGACAAGGGCAGAATCACCCGTCGTCAATTTCTGAGATATGCCACGTTGCTGGGGATGTCTGTGGGTGCAGCGAGTCAATTGGCCGGACTAACATGGCCGGGTAAAGTCTTTGCTGCCAAACAGAAAAAAGGCGGCGTACTCACATTTGGTATGCAGATCCAGGAAATGGCCGATCCGGCGACCTATTCATGGACCCAGAAATCCGTCGTTGCGCGCCATATAGTCGAGTACATGGTCTTGACCGGACCGGATAACATTACGCGACCCTATCTGGCAGAAAGTTGGAAAGCATCTGACGATCTGAAAACCTGGACCTTCAATTTGCGCAAAGGGATTAAGTGGTCGAACGGCGATGACTTCAATGCCGACGATGTCGTATTTAATTTCACCCGCTGGCTCGATCCCAAAACCGGATCATCCAATCTGGGCCTTTTCGATGCCATGCTCGAAGAAAGCGGGGACGTAGATGATAAAGGCAATCCGGTCAAACGCATGATCAAAAACGCGGTTCAGAAGGTTGACAAGCATACGGTCAAACTCAACCTGAAATCGCCGGTGCTGTCAATTCCGGAGAACCTATACAACTATCCCACCGCAATTGTTCATCGCAATTTTGAAAAAGAAGGCGGAGACCTCTCCAAAAAACCGGTGGGCACCGGACCTTACACCCTGACTGCGTTTAAGGTCGGTGAGCTGGCGGTTCTGAAAAAACGCAAAGAACCCTATTGGGGCGGTGAGGTCTTCCTGGATGAAATTCGAATTGTTGACCTGGGCGAAGATGCCGGTGCGTATCTGGCTGCTATCGCTTCAAGACAGGTTGACGGAATCTACAATATTGATCTGACAACCCTGGATGCAGCCAAAAATATTCCGGGAATCAAAGTGGTCTCGATCCCATCGACTCAGACCGGGGTCATTCGCATGAAGGTCACCGAGAAACCTTTTACCGATCCTCGCGTGCGCCGAGCGGTCCAGTTAACCTGCGATGCCCAGAGACAGCTCGACGTCGCCCACCGTGGCTTAGGGATCATTGGCGAGCACCATCATGTTGCCAAGATACACCCCGAATACTTTGCCCTGCCCGCCTTCAAACAGGACATCGCCGGCGCCAAAAAACTGCTGGCCGAGGCCGGCTTCCCCAATGGCATCGATTTAGAATGCGCCGTGGGGAATACAGACGGCGTCTGGGAGCAGGATTCGGTGGCCGTGCTTAAGGAGGACGCCGCCAAAGCCGGGATCAACATTAAAATGAATGTGATGCCGTCGGCAAAATATTGGGATATTTGGACAAAGGCGCCCTTGAGCCTGACCTCATGGACCCACCGTCCGCTGGCTGTCATGGTTCTGGGTCTGGCCTACCGCTCCGGTGTGCCCTGGAATGAGTCCAGCTATGCCAACCCCAAGTGGGATGCCGCCCTGACCGAAGCGGAATCGACCCTGGATATTGAAAAGCGGCGAGCCAAAATGGAGAAGGTTGAGAAAATTTTGCAGGACGACGCCATCATGGTTCAGCCGTTCTTCCGTGCCGTATTCACAGCGGTCCGGGAGAATGTCGTCGGTTTTGAAATGCATCCGACCCGTTATTATCGCTTTCATAAGGTCTCTCTGGCCTAAAAAAGCGTGCGTTTGGGCGCGGGGAGTGCTGCGGCGCTCCCCGGCCTTTTTTAACAAAAAGTAACATTCTAATTGAGCCGAAATCGCTTAATTCGGCATGGGTCATATCAGGAGGGGTAAAAATGGTCACCTTGGTGTTGAAACGCTTTGGGTTCATGATTTTTACCATGATTGTTGTTTCGCTGATTCTTTTTATACTCCTGGAGACAGGACTGACGGGCGATCCCGCAGCCAGAGTGCTGGGCCAATTTTCAAACGAAGAACAGCGCGAGCTGTGGCGGGAACAACACGGGTACAATCAGCCCGCCATGCTGCGCTATGTGAAGTGGCTGGGTAACTTTGCGACCGGCAACCTGGGGGAGTCCATCCGCTTTAAAGGCCCGGTCGCCGATGTGATGCTGCCGCGTCTATGGAATACCGCCATATTGGGGTTTTGGACGTTCGCGATTATGATCCCGCTATCATTGACGTTAGGCGTTTTATCGGGAATGAGAGAGGGCTCAATGCTGGATAGAACGATTTCGGTGTTTGGGATTTTAACCACTTCCGTGCCGGAATTTGCCAGTGCGGTATTTTTTTCGGCCCTCTTCGTCTTCGGCCTGAAATGGCTGCCGGGCACCAGCAGCATGTCGGGCGGATTCGATTGGCAACAGCTGGTTTTGCCGGTTATGGTGCTGGTGGTCTATGATTTTGGCTATGTCGCCCGCATGACGCGGGCATCCATGGCGGAAGTCATGACCTCACAGTACATAAGAACAGCGGTGCTAAAAGGCCTGCCTTACAAATCGGTGATTATTAAGCATGCATTGCGTAACGCTCTGATTGCGCCTTTTACGGTTATCATGCTGCAAATCAACTGGCTGCTTTCCGGCGTTATTGTGGTTGAATTCTTCTTTGCCTACAAGGGATTTGGGGCGCTGATCCTGGAAGCTTCTCTGAATAACGATATCGCTCTTCTGGAAGCGTGCGCCATGGTGGCGGTTTTTGTTGCGGTTGCCACCCAAACCCTGGCCGATATTGGCTACACATTCCTCAACCCTCGCATCCGTTTTAGCT
>CAZJHF010000058.1:0-7709 GCA_964545505.1 uncultured Desulfobacterales bacterium
AAAATCCTTTATTGATCCGGTGCCAGGCATTGGCTTCACCGGACTCACGCGTCAGGCGAACCTTGATCTCTAAAAACCCGGGCTCATCAGCTGCCGGACAAAATTGGAACTCGACTTTCTGATTGATTCCAAAATCAAAGGGCGCCAGCCAGACACTGGCCCACATTTGCAGACAGGCATCATACTCGCAGGTTTGCTCCGGGCAATCCTCATCGTCACCGGTAAGACCGGGCGCTGTTTGGCAGCTGAAACCAAATTCGATATCACCGGTGGAAAACAATCCATGCGATACATCCTGGTGCCCCTGAAAATACTCCAGCAGAAACCCGCCGATGCTGCGATGTTCCGCATAACTCATGTAAAACGGCAGGGTGACTTCAATGAAATTACCGCGGGCCTCGGGAAGGGTCCAGGCCCGGTTCACATCGGGGATTGCAATTTCACCGGCCACCTTTGACGGGTACAGAACAGAAACCAGCACAACAATGATCACCAGAATCATGGCCGCTACACCCGCCCAGGAAGAATAATTAACGGTGATCCCTGACCATAACGCCGTTTCGGCAAAGAGCTTGGCTGAAGTCTGGGCCACCAGGTAGCCCAGGACCACACTGATAACAGCCAGTGCCAGGGCTTCTGCTATAAATAAAAATGAGACGTGCGAGGGCGCCAGGCCCACTGAGGTGTATATTCCGATTTCACGCTTGCGTTCATATACGCTGCCGATCATGGTATTTAGCACGATAAAAACCGAAATGATAATCGGAATGATAATGTTGGGCACGCCGCTGTACTGCATGGTATCGCTGGCATGATACAGAAAGGTGCCCTCCGGCTCACCGCTGAATAGCGACAACCCGAAACGGTCCACCAGATTCTCAGCTTCTTTCTGAATGGAAAGATCTTCCTTTGGAACGATGGCTACGCCTTTCAAATGGCCCCCGGCAGCCAGAAGGCTGCGATAGGGGATGATCATGGACAAATCGCCGGGGATATGCTGGTAGCGGCTCTGAAACTCGCGCACATCGTCACCGGAATCCATGGCTTCGAGTTCCTCTTCCGTCATGGCGGTGGAAACTTCTCGTGGAAAAGTAGCCGGCGTCAGCGGCTCCCCGTCGAGGTCGGTTCGCTGCTGCAGCTTCTTGCCCGAAAAAACACCCACGACCTCAAAAGGCATACCCCACATCGACACGGTCGCTCCCCCGGGGTTTTGGGGATTGATGCCCAGGCTTTGCGCCATGCGTTCGGGCAGCAAAATCGTATTCAATTCATTTTCCGCCAGCCAGCGACCGCCAACCAGGATCTCATCAAGCCCAGACACCTCGGGCTCCAGATGGGAAAGACCGACCAGCCCCTGGGCCTCAAAAGACAGGCCGTTATGATAGACCGGAATGCGCGTTGTGCGCGTTTTGTCCTCATCTTCCAGCCAGACCCGCGGGACGCTGATGCCTTTTTCTGCAAAACTGTTGGTGATAAATCCCAGGGCCTGGTGTGGCAAATCGCGCCAGTTGACATTTTTTAGCAGAAAGCCGTTATAGGGCGCTGTTGGTTCATAAAGCACCCTGGCATGGTGTCGCATGGACTTGACCGCTGTAAAGCTCATGATCGTAAAGGTTAAGATGATCAGGGTGACGCAGGTCAAAGCAGTTCTCAGGCGGCGGCGTCTCAAATTGCTGACACCCAGCATAAAGGCCGCCACAAATGCTTTCCAGCGACCCAGTTCTTCAGCCTCGACGAGTTTAGCATGGGTTTGCAACTGCGACATTTCGCCTTCAAACCGGAAAAAAATGATCAAGGTCACCATAAGGGAAAGGCCCATAATAAAAAAGGCCAGAATCACCACCAGAGGGCTGTATGCCAGCCGAAAGGCCGGATGCACATAATAGATGATAGCGATCAACAGGACGAGAATACCGATAAATGCGACGATGCGTTTATAGATATTGGCATAGCAAAACAAAAGCCGTTCCATACAAAATGCGAAGGGCACAAAAAGGGCAATGTAAAACAACACCCCGTAAAGTACGTCTTTCTGGGTTTTTTCGACATCATCATACACCCGGGTAGCCAGCGCCCATGACCGCATAGCCGCCTCTGAGGCCTGATTGTAGACTTTATTTTCATAATCCGATTGTGCGGTTCTTAACGCGTCCAGGCCCTCTTCCTGAAGCGCACGAATGCGCTCATTGAAGATTCCGCGTTTCTCTAAATTGGAAATGCGAGGTTCCAGCAGCGTCCACATATCTTTGGCGACCTGATACTCGGTGCGGAACAAAAAGGGCGTATGGCCGACCAAATATCCGACACCGGTGGATTTCCCCTGGCTGGCATTGGTCAGTACCAATTTATTCCGCAACACGGTGTCCGACAGCGTTAATTTCAAGGGGGTGCCCGGTTCCAGGAAGGTGGTTGATAGGGTCGATGCGTTGGAATACTCCGAAATCCAGGTGTCAAGCCGGCTCATAAACCAGCGCAGAGGATCTGATTCCCTTCGTCCGTCGATAATCTTGACTTTGTGCAAATGCCGGAAAGTTCGAGGTTCCAGCAGATTAAAGAACGTAATCCCGCTGCTGGCAAACATCACCAGATCGGTTTCCATCAGGCGTCGGTACATTTTGACACGATAGGCAACTTTACCGGTTTTCTTTTTATCGATGGTCCAGATAATGTCGCCACTTTCGGGATGAAATTTGTATCCCTCGAAAATGATTTTATAATAACTGTGTTTTTTATCTGCCAGGCCTCTGAGATAAAAAGTGCCCAGATGATCGACCATCACATAAAAACGTGATGGGCCCTGATAGCATAGCAACACGGTACCGGGTGCCGGCTGGTCGGCAAACAGCTCGCCGTGCCGCAGGAATTTGGCCCTGCCGACGATGGCCGCATAGCCGAAGCGGGGGAAAATGTCGTCATGCAACCTGGGTGCTTGAGCCAGGTGTTCGATCAAACGGCAGACCACTGCACTTTGCTTGAGTGCAAAGGCTGTATCCATATGCTCAGGCGTATCAAAAGGCGTACCCCAGCGCGCTCTGGCATCGTAGGTGGTGACAAACGTCAGACCGTGGATGCCGCCCAGCGCGGTAAGCTCCCCGCCCAAAGGAGGTTTGTCGAGAAAAAAGCTTTGCCAGGAGCGTTTCCGACTGGGGCGCAGGCTGTCTTTGTACATTCCGCTTAAGCCCGGCTCCTTTTCAATTTGGGCAGCCCCCTGGCGCAAGACATCATCGAGAGTACTGTAAATGTTGGTCCGCTTGATCCGCGGCCTGAATGGAAAAGCCCACCCATAATTGAAGGCGCCAAAACCGTCGCCATGGCTGGACAGGTGCAGCGAGACGGCTGCATCCACATCATAGGCTCTGACCTGGCTTCTGAAGGCGCGCGCATCGCCTATCTCTCTGGCATGTCTCCGGGCGTCTGAAAGGATGGCTTTTTGATCGTTAATGGCCTTGGGAATGAGCTCCGCAAGCGCCTGGCGATCGTCCACCGTCAGATCCGAAAAATCAGGACTCCACATCAGACGCCTGAGCGTCAGTCTTTCCTCGGTCAGCATTTGAATCTGTTTGAAGTCGGCCGTGTTTTTTTGCTCCAGACGCAGACGCATCAGGTGGCGGGATACCCTGTCGGATTCTGACTTTAAACGCTGATCAATAGCTGCTTTCAATATCTTGCGCGTTTCCTCATCGTGCTGTTCATGTTGGCCAGGAGAATCGGCGGACATACCCTCTAATAATTTGATCGTCTTGCGAGTTGTTTTAATCAGCGTTTTAAAAGACTTTTTAAATTTACGCAGGTCTTTGGATCGCGCCGAAAGGCTCCAGATCATTTCTCGAAAACCCGCAAGCGTCTGGGCGTGGCCGCTGCTGGCGATCAACAGCACGGATCGGTTGGGCGGCTGTTCCTTCAAAAAACGGGCCAATTCGAGCAGGGTGGCAATACCGACGGCTTCATCGGCGCCCGGCGACAGTCCCGCCACAGTGGCGGTGCTGTCGTAAAAGGCTTCCACCATGATGAGCCTTTCCTTGAGCTTGGGATCAGTGCCGTCGACAAAGCAGTAGATATTTTCTGAGCTGACGCGTTGCCACCGCGTCTGTGACACCAGTCGCGCTTCGGCTGCAACCTGACCGTTAGCCGCCTTTTCAAAATCGCCAAAGACCTCTGTGGCCTGAGCCTGAGACATCCAGAAACGCGGAAACTGCAGCGGAGAAAGTTCAAACTTTTCCTCAAATAAGGTTTTGGTTGAATTTCCACGATCGATGTAAATGAGCGCCCTGGCACCGAGGTTGGCGGCATGCAGCCAATTTTTGCCCGAATCCATTTCCATTAAAAGAATGGCACCTTTGACGGTTTTGCCGTTTAATTCGGCCAGTTCGCCGCGACCGGCATATATCAGCGGTCCGGAGAACCCTGGCGTTGCGATGGTTTGCGGTGTTACGGCATTGCCGATGATGGGATGCAGTTCAATGGGCCGATTGTGGTCGGGAAGCGTTAGCTGGCTGCCGGCATGCTGGATGACCGGCACGGAGAATCGGTAGGATCCCACGTTCTTATAGCCAAGCTTTTCAAATTTTTCTTTTAGATAAGTCGCTGCGGCCGCATTCCCGGCCGCACCGGTACTGCGATCATTCAAAGCGGAAAACCGCTTGATGACATCGGTGAATGAATCCGGCAGATTTTTTTCGGTCATGGCGTCTGCGGCGGCAGGTATCCCCGAGAGGCTGATCAGCAATATGACAAATGCAAAATACCATTTTGCTGCTCGCCGCTGGCAGCTTGTCTCTGGCTGCTGGCGTCTTGCTACTGGCCACCGGTACCTGAAGCCTGCTTCAAATTTACGAATCGGGAAACTTAAAATTTTCATTCTTCATTCAGCCTCAATTCTGAAAAAGGAATACGGCTAATCTTATTCAACCGGCAAACGGGCAACGGGCTCAACCTTAAAACCTTAAACGCATTTTTAAGATAGTTTTTAGTGACGGGTATCAATTTTACCGATCGAAATCGACAACTCCTCCCGGTCTTCGATCTTGTCGACGGTTCCATCCCGGATCCAGACCACCTGGTCGGAAACATTGAGCATCTTAAAATCATGGGTGGCCGAGATCACCGTAACATTGCGCTCCTGGCTCAAGCGCTTTAGTAAAGCAATAATCTCTTCGCCGGTGGTTAAATCAAGATTCCCGGTGGGTTCGTCAGCCAGAATAATGGCGGGGTCATTGGCCAGGGCTCTGGCGATGGCAACGCGCTGCTGTTGGCCGCCGGAAAGCTCAAAGGGTTTATGGCTAAAGCGATCTCCCAATCCCACAAGTTCTAAAAGCTGCAAACCCTTTTCGGTAGCAGCGTCATTGTTCATTCCGGCAAAAACCATCGGCAGGGTGATATTTTCAAGGGCCGTCATTACCTGAATAATGTTAAAGGTTTGAAAAATATACCCGATCTTGCGGCAGCGCAGCCAGGCCAGTTCGTAGGCATCCAGTTGAGCGATATCCACCTCATCGATGAACACTTTGCCTGAAGAAGGCTTATCCAGACCGCCGATCATATTAAAAAGGGTACTCTTGCCGGATCCGGAGGGCCCCATAATCGAGATATAATTACCCCGGACGATTTCAAGGTTTACGCCCTGTAAGGCCTGAACTTCGACCTTTCCCAGCTGAAAGGTCTTATAGACATCAGAGACCCGCACAATATTGGTTGATTCTGCCATAATAACTCCAGACTTTCGTTTTCGGCACACGCTGTAAGGCGCACGGCGCACGGTCTGTTTTGTCAGAGGTCTCGAAACTTTATGCTAAGCCTTGCGCCTTAAGCCTTGAACCTTGCACCGTTTTTTACTGTTCCACCCGCATGGCCTCAACCGGTTGCATTCTGGCGGCTACAATCGCCGGATAGAGCACACCAATTAAACTCAATATACATCCCACTGCGACCGCAACCGCAAATGAGCCCATCACGTCACCCCATGATACCTGGGCTAACGCAACCGGGCCATAACGCAACAGGGCACCGCTCAGAGCAAACACAGCCCCCGCCAGTGCGCCCGCACCGGCACCCACCAGGCCCTGCATGCCGGCTTCGAGAATAAACAGCCGTAAAATAAAGCGGTCCAGGGCTCCCAGACATTTCATCGTTCCGATTTCCCGAAAGCGCTCGGTTACCGCCATAAGCTGGGCATTGACGATGCCCACCACACAGACCAGCAGCGACAGAATAATGATCCAGCGCTGTTTGGGGCTGGCACCCACATTGGTGTCTGCCGGCCCGATATCATAACCCGCACGGACAACAGCCTGGCGCAACTGGCGATCCTGCGTTGCCAGCAGTCCGTTGGCCACATCATTACTGACCCGCACAAAACCCAAAAATGAAACGGCCAGTACCAGAGTCATGGTGGTGATAAGAGATCTGAAAAAGCGAACCTTTATGCTTTTGAGGGAAATTTCAACCGATTTGGCAAATGGAAGAACAATCTGACGGTTTACGTTTGCGGATTCTTCTTTTCCTGACAATGGGATATGTTGATCAGCCATGTTTGTGACCTTTTAACCCGGCAATGCAGCAGCAGATGATCGGTTGAAACTGATTTCAGCGGTGAAAAGACGCTGATCACATTTAACCCCTTGCCGCTAAATAGGCAATGGCTAAATTATTACATGTATTTAATGCGAGATTTAAATCTTAGGTTATGAAGAAGCGCTAGGCCATTGTCAAGGAAAACAGCACCTTCAGGCTATGCGCCCAAAGGGCGCCCGAGCGTGATACCGTATATAAATTTAATACCTGAATCTTACAAGACTTAAATAATATATAATGGGCAGTAGCTGTACCATAATCAATATATTCTGTAAATAGGAATCGTTCCTAATACCTTTAAAATTCAGACGTTAAAACAAGGCTTTAATGTTTTACATGTTGTAAACCATAAAAACAAGATACACCGGCAAATTAAAAAATGCTGCCGGCGGTACGGCCTACCTTTTTCGAATTAAATAAATGCCATCGCGCACACTTAACATCACCTTATCGATGCCATCGGTGTCTTTTACCTTTCGATTAAACGCGGCGATGGCCTTTGCATTTTCATTGGAAATGCGCTTTTTGAAAATTTTGTGGCGCCAGAACACGTTATCAACAAACACCAGGCCACCGGGTCGCAGGATGCGCAGCGCTTCATCAAAATAGAGGCCGTATGAAGGCTTGTCTGCATCAATAAAAACAAAATCAACGCTGTTATCTGAAATTGCCTTCAGGGTTTCAAGGGCCGGTTTCATTTCCAGACGGATTTTGTGGCCATAGGGGCTTTTCTTAAAATAGCGTAAGGCAATCTCAGCATAAGCACTGCTGGATTCACAGGTAACCAGCAGCCCGTCATCCGGCAGAGCCTCGGCGATCATTAAGGCTGAAAATCCGGTGAATGTCCCGATTTCAACGGCCGATCGAGCCCCGCATGCCCTGAGCAGAAATTGCATCAACCTGCCTTCAACGTTGCCAATACTCCAGCGTGAGCGACCGGTAATGGTTTCGGTTTCTTTTAATAGATCCTGCAGTAAAGGAGAAAGCGCATCGGTATGTTCAGCAATATAATCTTGGATCAATGCATCCGGGTTCTGTTTCACGCGAATGTCCCTGTTCCTCAGTTGGATTACTGGTAAAAATATGTTCCGATTGACTTGGCGCGTCTTTCAAGCGTCATTGCGAGCAAAGCGAAGCAA
>CAZJHF010000058.1:7809-13694 GCA_964545505.1 uncultured Desulfobacterales bacterium
CTTTCAAACGGATTGCTTCGTCGCCAGGCGCCTCGCAATGACAGATGATCGGAACAAATTTTTGACAACCGCTATCGGCCCACGCGATATTGCAAATTATCTCTGGGACGCAACACTATCTGCCAATCCAGGCCTCCAGATAGTTGGCCGTACGAGCGGCACCATCCAGATTGACCGCTACCGGTTCGACAGGCCGGGGTTCAAGCAGCAATTGATGTATATAACGGCTTATCCGTTGCGGTTCAATATCTTTGTTCCGCAGTATTTTCATCGGTATCAATTTATCAATTTTAGCCACCCGCAAGGGTTGTTCCTGTTGCTGTGAATATGGATAGATCAGCGCGGGAACCCTTGCAGCGATAAGGTTCATGCAGGTGTTATACCCCGCCAGGCTGACGGACAGATCGGCCGCCGATAAATAGTCTAAAAAGCGCTTGGTATAACGACGTATGCGAATTCCATGGACCGCTTTGGCCGCCAATTTTTTAAATTCGTCAGATTCGCGAAATGGCCCGGCAAACATTTCAATTCTGATCGAATCCGTCTGCTGCATTAAGGGGTAAGCATCCAAAATACAGTTTAAGAGTGCATAACCGGATCGCCCGCCGCCGGCGCTGACAACAACTAGCTTTTCAGCTGAGCCGATTCCCAGCTCTTGCCGCAATAGCCGCCCGGCTGCCGGATTGGCTTTTTGGGCCACAAACCCGGTATAAACCACCGGAATCTGAATATCATTCATTCGGCTAAAGGTCTCATCAAGGGTGAGCAGTTGGTCATCTGAATGAATGAACAGCAAATCAAAATAGGTGTGCAGCATATTGATGACCCGCTCCTCATAGAACTCCTGCTTTCTTTTTTCGACCAGAATATCCCTCAAACTGCACACCACCTTTATGTCCCCGTAGCGGCCCATGTGAATCCAATCCAACAGGGGCTGAAGCTCAAAGCCGAAGACAGTGCGCCCGAAAGGATAAAGTTCGATCATAAAAACATCGGGCCGATGCTGTTGGAATAAGGACATCAAAATGACTTTGCGCTGGTGCTGAATATATTCAACAGACTGATTCGCATCTTCTGTCATTAAGGTCGTAAATTGTTCGTCCATGTAAAGCCCCGGCAAGCGGACAAGGGTGACATATTCGGGCAATTCAACATCAACTTCACGGCCACCGGCAACCAGAATAACCTGATGATCCGATAAGGCCCGCGCCAGTTCCAGGCTGCGAAATAAATGCCCCATACCCCAAACATATTGGCAGTATAATATAATCTTCATTGTGATTGATCGATTAACTTCTTTGCTTTTTCAATATTGGCCTGCACATCCCGGTTGGCCGGGTCCAGGACGACCACCTGTTGCCATTCGGCCAGGGCTGCATCCAGTTGCCCCTGCATGGCATAGATAACACCCAGATTATTACGTGCTTCAATATCTTCAGGATCGATCTCAACAACCTTTTTAAATTCCTGTTTTGCTGCTTCCAGCCGGTTTTGGGCCTTATAGATGGTGCCCAGGTTAAAATGAGCGTCTTTAAATCGAGGATTCATTGCAATCGTTTTTTGATAGGCCGATATCGCTTCGGTGACAAAACCTTGCTCTCCTGAGATAACGCCCAGATTATAATAGGCCTTAAAATCGTTCGGATTTAACTCAAGCGTTTTCTTAACCTCGCGCAGGGACGCATCGATCATGCCCCTTTTTTGATAAATCCGGGCTAAATTGCCATGCGCCCTGAAACTGTCGGGTTCAACTTCAAGCGTTTTGGTCCATAAGCTGTAGCCATCTTTCCAGGCCCTGTTGCGGTTTATCGTAATCAGAGAGCACGCCCCCACCAGGCATGCGACAATAAAAACCCTTAAGATACCCGCCCGGCTGAAAGAAATCCGACGCAATAGGATTTCCAAAAAAAAGGAAATCACCAGACAGAAACCCACAAACGGTATATACAAATAGCGCTCGGCAAAGGGGTTATAAATTTGAATTAAATTATAAACTGGAAACAGCGTTAGAAAAAACCACCAAATCCCGAAAGATACCGCCTTTTGATTTCGCAACGCAAAGAAACTGTATATGAACAGAGCCAGCACGACCAAAAAAGACCCTGCAGGCAAGACATCAAGAAAACGGGTCGGATAGGAAAACACATAGTCGGCATTTAACGTGACTGGAAACAGACTGAGTTTAATATATCTCAGAAAAATGACGGGCAAATAGATGACCCGATCGATCAAGCGACCCCAGATCTGTGTTTCAACTTCCTCCAGATTATAAATCGCAAAAAACCGCAACCACAGATAAAAAAAGCTGACCCCCAGGAAGCCGACATAATAATATTTGCACGCTTGAATGACCTTTCGCACTCGCTTCAGAGAAATTTTCCCGGAGCCGGGTTCTCGTAGGATCAAATCATAAAGAACAGCGATTGCCGGAAGCGTAATGGCCATCTCTTTGGATAAGAGCCCCAGCAGGAAAAAAAACAGGGACAAAACAAAGAATATATATCTCGGCTTTGATGCGGATGGTTTCAGTCTCATATAGGACAAAAACGCCAGAAAGAAGAAAAAGGCGGCCAGGAGATCTTCATTATAAGAAATTCCGTTAACCGCTTCTGTGCTAACCGGATGGCAGGCAAACAAAAGGCCGGCCACCACGGCAGCTCTTTTATTGGCTAAAATCACATGCGCTATCAAATAGACGAGGATGACGTTAAAAATGTGCAGCGTAACGCTGAATAGTCGGTAGCCAAAGGGGTTTACGTCAAAACCGGCGTACAGCAGGTAGTAGGACAAAGTTGCCACCGGGCGATAAGTGGCTTCCCCGCCGGAAATCTTAAAATAGGATTGATTGTAAAACGAGGATAGGTAGTTGCCCAATTGTTTGATATGGACATTTTCGACAATGGTGCCAAGATCATCATAAACGAAGCCGTTTGACAGCGAATTAAAATAGACGATCGCACTGATGCAAACAAGCAATAAGATGGGCCCCAGGTGATTCGCGTTTGTCTTGGCAATCATTTTATTTTTCATGGTTAGCATGCAGGGCGCAACCCGGTGAACGATTTACCCCAACCCCTTATCAAACCCTATTGCTCAAGCCACCTGGCCGCATTGGCAGCCCCTTGTATATTTACATGAAATGATGCAGTCGATCTCTGTGACAGGCTGCGGTCGATTATCCGCGCCAGACGCGGCGGTGATAAATCCTGCTGATCGATCATTTCCAGCGCGCCAATTGCGGCCAATCGGCTGGCCCGCAAGGTTTGCTCTTGATTCTGCGCAAACGGCCAAACCAGTGCCCGCACCCGGCTGGCTAAAATATTCATGCTGGTATTATAGCCGGCCATGCTGATCGAAAGATCGGCAGCCGCCAGATAAGAAATAAAATCAGTGCTGAATTTTTCGATAGTCACCCGCCGGCCCGCCAGGCGCTTCAGGGATTCAAAATCATTTTTGGATATATAGGGGCCAGTATAGATCCGAAGAAAATTTGCGCTGCCGCCGGACAAACGCTGAAATGCTTTCACAACAGATTCGAGCAAAACTGCTCCGACACTGCCGCCGCCGGCACTGGCAACGATTAAATTCTGGGTTTCATCCAGACCCAACTGCGTTCGACTTCTTTTACGGGCACCCGCCGGGCACTTCTGCGCGACAAACCCGGTATAGACGACCGGAATCTTAATGTCAGCGAAGCGCAAAAAGGTTTCCTCGAGTCGAATCAGCTCCGGATCGGAGTGCACCAGCACGGCATCGAAATATTGATTTAACGTTTTTAGTGCCCGATCTTCATGCCTGTGCTGATCCTCTTTTTCAACCAGAATATCGCGCACGCTGCAGACCACCCTGCAGGCTGCAAACTTATTTGTAGAAATGGCATCAATAACCGGATCAAGCTCAAAGCGAAATGCTTTACGCCCAAAGGGATAAAGCTCAACGACAAAAACATCCGGCTTTTCGCTTTCAAATAGGGCCAACAAATCCTGTTTGCGCTGTTTTTTGATTTGATCGACGGATAACTGCCCATCCGAGCTTAAGAGTCCTGTAAAGCCGCTATCCATCTGCAACTCCGGCAGGTGAAATGTTCTGACGTGTTTGGGAAGGTTTATCGTGATTTGCGGACCACCGGTGATGAGCACAACCTCGTGGCCGCGCAACGCCTTACAAATTTCGAGAGACCTGAAGAGATGTCCGATTCCCAGGACATGCTGGCAATACAAAAAAATCTTCATCCGCGATTCTTTCCAAACTTCTCATGATGTGGCGCACTTTAAACCCGCACCTTATTGAATCTTCCTTAATGCAACGATCTCTGGTATAAAAAATGATGCTCTATATGCATATTTACCTTAATTTTGCACGAGTCGAGGCTTTCATATGCAAGGCACTTAAGGGCGAGGCTATAGTGAACTATGCCTCGTCCTTAATAACGCAGCAGATGGAAGTCTCCGGCTCGCCCATCGGGTGAAAATTACTGAAATAAAATGATTCTCATCCATTATAGCCGATCAGTAATGTCTTGTAGGTCTATAACTTGCTTAGCCTTTTATCATTTAATATAATTTAAAGTTTTCAGAAATTTTCATGCAAGATTAAGGTATTAACCTACGACGCATTCCGTTAAAAGGAAATAGATAATTGAAAATAGAGCAAATTAAAATAGAAAAAATAAGGCTTAAAAATATTGGCCGTTTTACCCGTCAGGCCCTTGGCCAGACGCCCTATCAATCGACGGTTCCCATTTCAAGTCGTCGCGCTCTGTCGCAGCTCAACAATCCATACGGCCGTCCTGATGACGTGGCCTTACTGGTGGCCCTGCATGCGGACAAATGTATCGGCTATCAGGGGTTGCTTCCGGGATTATTTTCACATCAAAATGAACTGAAAAGAATTCACTGGTCTACAGCCTTCTTTGTGTCTGCCGATTATCGCGGCGCGGGTGTTGCCGGCCGCCTCTTGGAAGAAATCAAAAAGCTTGATATTGACTTTCCGGTCACCCGCATGACCACAGGAGCCCAGACGGCCTATCTTAAAGCCGGGTTTGAAGAGCTGGGCCACCTCACCTATTACCAGTTGCGAATGGAAAAAATCCGAAAACTGGAGGCCATCTGGCAAGAAGCCGCCGCGGCATCATCATTGGCGCCGAACGCCGCTGAAACATCCAAAACAACCGGTTTAAATCGCGCCGCTTTTGGAGCCGCAGATGCAATTTATCAGCAATCAAAGAACATTTTTTATCAGCGCTTACTTACCGATTCAATTCGAAAGCCCCGCTCATTTGAATACGCAGCGGTGGCACAAATAGACGAGCGGGCGCAACAGATCATTGAAAAACGATTGAACGGTCCTCTATTTTTCCGCGGCACCGAAGCCGTAAACTGGATGTTGACACACCGCTGGTTGATATCGGCCGCCCACGAAAAGGCAGAAACAGAGCCCTATTATTTTTCACTGGTCAGTGAGCTGTTCGACTATGTGGCATTGGAAATTTATTCAGCCGACAAACAGGCATTCAAGGGATTTTTAATTCTATCGGTTCTGGTTAAAAAAGGCAGGACCTGGGTTAAAATTTTAGATTATGCCTTCATAGACCCTTCTGATAGCCGTCTGGCCGCATATCATGCCCTGATCTACGCCCAAAAATTCAGCGCCGACCGCCTTGAGTTCCCGGCCGAACTGTTGGATTATTTTAAACAAAATCCTTTACTGCAGCCGCTGATCAAAGAACAGCAGCGCCGGTATCTGTATTATCCCAGAAGCAAAGGGAGCGTGTTGGAGGGGTATGCGGACAGGATAAGGCTGGATTATTGCGACGCCGACACAACCTTCACCTGAATCTGTCTTTAAAATGCATCTAACGCCCAAGGGCTGTGTTGTCCAGGATA
>CAZJHF010000059.1:0-13539 GCA_964545505.1 uncultured Desulfobacterales bacterium
GCCCTGCCGCCAATGCATCCTCTGTAAAACCGGTCGGGGCAACCGCTGTCTCAATCAAAAAATGCCGGGCAACAGCCTTGGGCCCTACGGCGGATTTTCGAGCCATATCCCGGTGCCCAGCGTGGATCTGTGTGAAGTCAAAAACAGGGGTGACATACCACTGGAACACCTGGCGGTGATAGCCGATGCTGGGACCACGCCTTATCAGGCAGCTAAAAGAGCAGATTTTCAGCCTGGAGATAATGTCGTGGTCGTCGGTATCACCGGCGGCGTTGGACAGTACATGGGGCAGACGGCCAAAGCCCTGGGGGCCAATACGGTGGTGGGTATTGCCCGCAATCCGGCTAAACTGGAGCGGGCCCTGAAATACGGGTCGGATTTTGTCATTAATTCAACCGACAAAGATGCCCGGGCCGTTTCCCAGGAATTTAAAACCCTTTGCAAAGAAAATGGGTTGCCGAGTTTCGGCTGGAAGATTTTTGAAATCACAGGCGCTAAAGCCGGTCAGGAGATCGCCCTCAACCTGTTGAGTTTTGTGGGCAAACTGATCGTCGTCGGTTACGGACTGGCCAAGGCCGAATACATGTTCGCTAAATTGATGGCCTTTGACGCCGATATCCTCGGATGCTGGGGGTGCCTGCCCGAATACTATCCCATCGTGCTGGATATGGTCGTTAAAGGCAAAATTAACATCGATGCCTTTGTGCAAACGCGACCGATGAGTTCCATTGTGGAAACCTTTGATGAAGCGCACAAAGAGTCCCCGGATAAACGGATTGTGCTGACGCCCGACTTTTAGAAAGTAATCAATAGTGTTGCCGGGCTTAACGTAAAAAGGGCACCCGACTAGTTTATAGCCACAAAGTTCACAAAGAACACAAAGATGAGCACTTCAAGATCAGTCTAAAGCATTTTTGTGAACTTTGTGCCTTTGTGGTTAATATATTTCTCCAATAAGGCACGTAACGAATAAATATCGAACTTTAACGAAAATTATCTATTAATAAAGGAGGTAAGTATTATGGCTTTAGACTGGATGCCCCGTGACAACGAATTAAAAGACCACATGCTACACACCGATGCATACTGGGGAAAAGATGAAGATGCCCCCTGTGTGGTCTTTGAGAAAAGACCCCTGACAGACCCTAAAGGCAACGTACAGGAAGGCTTGTACGTTGCCTGGATTCGCCTGAACAATCCGCGTCAATACAACTCCTATACCACCGAAATGGTAAAGGGGGTGATTGCCGGTTTTGAAAATGCATCCTTAGACCGAACTATCGTGGCGGTGGTATTTACCGGTACCGGCCCGTTCGCCTTCTGCACCGGCGGGAATACCAAAGAATACAGTGAATATTACAGCCGTCGCTGTGATGAATACGGCCAGTATATGGAGCTGTTCAACCACATGGTGGATGCGATTCTGGCCTGCAAAAAGCCGGTCATCTGCCGGGTAAACGGCATGCGGGTAGCGGGTGGCCAGGAAATCGGTATGGCCTGTGATCTTGCGGTTTCATCGGATCTGGCAATTTTCGGCCAGGCCGGCCCGCGCCACGGATCAGCGCCTGTTGGCGGATCTTCGGATTTTCTGCCATGGATGCTCAGCAACGAAGATGCCATGTGGAACTGCGTCTCCTGCGAGATGTGGTCTGCCTACAAGATGAAAGCCAAAAATTTGATCAGCAAGGTCGTGCCGGTTTTGAAGGTGGATGGCGAATGGATGCGCAACCCCATGATCGTCACTGACAAATATGTCGAAGATGGTGAGATCGTATATGGTGAGTATAAATCCGGTGAGGCTGCTAAAGAGGCCCGGGCTTTGGTAAAGCAACATCAGGCCAATGCCGATTTTGAATTGCTGGATAAAGAGGTCAACAAAATTATTTGGACATTTGCCAACCTCTTCCCCGGTTGCTTGATTATGTCGATTGACGGCATCCGCCAGAAAAAGAAATATTTCTGGGATATGTGCAAGAATAGCAACCGGCATTGGCTGGCTGCCAACATGTCCGGTGAGGCCTTTCTGGGCTTCGGTGCTTTCAATACCAAGAAGATCACCGGTCAGGATGTGGTTGACTTTGTGAAATTCCGTCAGAATGTTGCCGAAGGCCGAGACTGGGATATGGACATGTTTGCGGAAGTTATGGGTAAGCCGCAAAAATAATTTTACCTGAATTTGCATCGTGCAAAATACAGGTAAAATCTGAGATTATATGAATGGCAGGACGGACACCCAGTGGTGTTCGCCTGCCATTTTTTGTACCAACCTAAAAAATCTGATCCCAATATCGCATGTTACATCCTTGCAATATTCAAGGTGGCAGTAATGCAATTTTCTTGACGGACCCTTACAGGTGTTGTTATTTGGTTTTAGCAATAGTTTAAACGGGCTGTCATCAATCCGGGTGCAGATTCATCAAATATGACATCAACTTTGCCATCAGAAGCCACTATGACAACGCCCCATGGCGCTGTGCACATTCGTTCTTTTTGTCGCCCGGATGACATCAAGCGATATGCTTTTGATGGGCAGTTTAACGTTAGCGCAGACTATAAACCCCTTTATACCCGGCGGGAAAGCCTGGAAAAGATTGCCGAACAGGCCGATGCGAATGTGGTACTGGCGCTCGATGCAACAGAAAAAATTATTGGTTTTGGCGTTTTGGATGACCCCGATCCGCAGGAGCGCTGGATGGCACTGGGGGCGGGACTCATAATGGAGCTCAATGCCATTGAAGTGAGTCGTAGCTGGCGTTCAGCCGGAATTGCCCCCAGGATACTAAAATCGCTGCTGGATCATCCCCGGATCGAAGACATCATCGTATATCTTGTGGGATATTCGTGGACCTGGGATTTGAAGGGGACCGGCAAAAGCGCCGGGGCTTACCGGCAGACACTCATTAATATTTTTGAGCCCATTGGCTTCCGGCAATATGAGACCAACGAGCCGAATGTCTGTCTGAAACCGGAAAACTTTCTAATGGGTCGAATTGGCAGCAATGTTTCCCCGCAGATAATCGACCGCTTTAAATGGCTGCGCTATGATTTGAATTTATGGAGTTGGTCGGTCGGCTAAAATTACCTGAATTTTGCACGAGCCGGAGGCCTCCATCTGCTGCGTTATTAAGGCCGAGGCATAGTACACTATAGCCTCGGCCTTAAGTGCCTTGCATATGAAAGCCTTCAACTCGTGCGAAATCCAGGTATTAATTTTACGTTTGCCTAACCTGCTTGTCTTTATTATAATTCCATATCCTGCTTTATTTTTTATCCAAATTCAAGTACTACCCAGACACCTGAAACAACAGATATTGTGTTTTTTTAAGGATTCAACTGGATTAAGTTATTCAAAACAACTTTTGCAACATATTTATGAAAGAGACATACCACAGCAAAGAGGTAAAAAAATGTATGAAGATCGTATGGTTTGGCTAAACGGCGATTTTATCCCCTGGGAAAATGCCACCGTGCACATTATGAGCCACAGCTTCGGCCGGGGATCGGCCATTTTTGAAGTCATCAGCCTTTACGACACGGCACGGGGGCCGGCTGTCTTTCGACTTGAAACGCATATTGATCGTCTATTTCGGTCGGCTGAACTTCTGGACATGGCACTGCCTTATTCAAAGGAAGCGTTATGTAATGCGGTTGCCGGCACCGTGCAACGCAACGAACTCAGCCAGGGATTTGTAAAACTAATCTGTTTTTATCCGGAGATTTCGTTTGAAATTATCCCGCCCGACAGCCAGTTGACTGTTTCGGTATTTGCCTTGGATCCTGTACAGGATCTGGGGGCGCAGGGTGATCCGTTCACAGAGGGGACAAGCGCGTATGTGAGCAACTGGTGCAAGCTGGATCCCAGGACCGTTCCGATTGAAGCCAAAGCGGCGGCTAATTATTTAAACGGTATGGTCGCCCGTTTAGAAGCCCAAAAAAAGGGCTTTGAACATGCCATTATGCTGGATACACAAGGATTCATTGCCGAAGGTGGCACCGAATCCGCGTTTGTGGTCAAAGACGGGTGCCTGCTGACACCATCCACGGGAACGGTACTTAAAAGTATTACCCGTATGTCGATACTTGAAGCAGCGCAGGAGGCTGGTATCGAGTGCATTGAAAAGCAGCTAAAACCTGAACTGCTCGTTGAAGCCGAAGAAATTTTTTTATCCAGCACGCCCTTCAAGGTCCTGCCGGTCAAGCAGATCAATGATCGCAAACTACCGGATGCACCCGGACCTGTAACGCGCAAAATAGCCGAGCTGCTCAACGCGATCGTGGCGGGCAATGACGATCGTTTTGCAAACTGGCTCTATATCGTCGAATAAACCCATTTTGGCTATCATCGAACCATGCCAACAGATATCAAAAAAATCCTCGCCGGAGACCAACTGACCGGCGCCAGATTGATTCGGCAACTTGAAGATGGTGACCCCAGCGGTATGGCGGGGCTTAAAGCCATATTCGCACACACCGGAAAAGCATTTATTGTGGGTATCACCGGTCCGGCAGGTTCCGGTAAATCAACCCTGGTCAGTCACATGATCACCGAATGTCGCCGGCGGGATTTAAAAGTGGCCGTGGTGGCGGTTGACCCCTCCAGTGCGCGGACAGGGGGTGCATTTTTAGGAGATCGCCTCAGAATGGGGCAACATGCGAAAGACAACGGTGTGTTCATCCGATCGATGGCCACGCGAGGGCATGTTGGCGGATTGAGCACTACAACCCGCGAAGTCGTGCTGGTACTGGATGCCATGGGCTATGATATGGTGATGATTGAAACCGTAGGCGTCGGGCAGGATGAGGTCGAGGTTGCCGAATTTGCGCACACTACCATTGTGGTCAGTTTGCCCGGAGCAGGGGATGACATTCAGGCGCTCAAAGCCGGATTGCTGGAAATCGGCGATGTATATGTTGTCAACAAGGGCGATCTACCGGGAGCTGATGATGAAGTGGCCCGGCTAAAAAGTATGCTGCAAATGGGTCAAAAGGGGGCAGGTAGCTGGAGCGCGCCAGTTCTCATAACGGTGGCAGTCAAAGGTGAAGGCATATCAGCGATTGTTGATGCCTGTTGGCATCACCGTCAGCATTTGCGCGATCGGGGTCTGTTTCAAAAACATAGCGAACAGCAGACGTTAGATTTATTCCAACGACTGGTTATGGACTTGGCGGGCGATAAGATTTTTAACGATAGTCATGCCTCCGCTGCCTATCAGACGCTTTTAGAAGATGTAAAAAACCGCAAAATCGATGTGGTTACAGCTGCTGAACACCTCGTTAAAAACTTGCATGTAAAAATTTAAGAATATATTATAAATGTCCTATTTCTTTCGAAATAAATTCACTAAGTTTTCCAATTGTACGGCTTTTTGCGGCAACAAGCGTATTATAGTTCGTAGCCGTAAAAGGCTCGGTGATAACAGACTTTTTCATCCGCAGCGTTGTATTTTTTTGCGGATCGATGACCTTCCATAGCACCTCCAGCAGGACGTCTCCCTTATCCATGCGGCCCTCAAAACGCTGGACGTTCAGTATCACCTGATAACGGGGTTTAAAGCTGACATCCCAGGGATAGACAGCTATCTGTTCTGTGGCGAGCAGCAATGATAAATTTTTGGCAACAACCCGTGCGACGTCCTCATCCAGGCGGCCAGCCCAGCGGTGAAATTCATCAATTTGCAGCTTGTTGGGGCCCGTGCGCGTCACAATTTGAGGGCGATCCAGGACTTCCGGAATGGTCACCGGGCCGATTCCAATTGAAATCGGCTGCCCGGCAGTCGCTATAGTGGCTCCTGGCCGGGTGCTGCTGATCGAGTTTAAGGTATAAAATTCCGCCTTTGGTGAACTGCTGCATCCAGTAAACAGCAGGGCGGCCAACGAAATCAGCAATATGATTTTGTAAGATAATCCTGTGCGCATCATCGTGGTGTGTTTCCTTTCCCGAAGATAAGGGCATCCGGATGGCGTTCCAGGTAATCCAGCAGAACACGTAGAGAACGGGCAGCTGCGCCGAGCTCTTTAATTGCCTGTCGCAATTCATGCTGCATGGGCGCATCTTTGCCCAAAGTGCCCTCAACCGATACCAGTGTCCGCTGGGCCTGATCGAGGGTTTTGGTGATAGCCGGGGCAACGTTTGAATTTAAATTTTTGGTAAGCTCGCGGGTCTCCTGCAGGGTTTCATCCAGAGCCCGGACAGCTTCAAGCAGCTCGGCAGACTCAGTTATCTTTTTCACGTTTTGAAGGGTATCTCCCAGATCCTTGCCGATTTTTTCAATGGGCACCGTTTCGATTTTGTCCAAGATCTTGTCGACCCGGTGAGTGATCGCCTGCAGCGGCGTGGGAATAGTGGGCAGCTCCGGAAATTTTTTACCGTATTTGACCTTGGCCGGGGGCGCATCCGGATGAATATCGACGTCGATAAAAAGCTGACCGGTTAGCAGGCTGCCGGTTTTCAGCTGTGCCCTGAGCCCTTTGGCAACCAGTGCTTCCATCTGGTCTTTGTGATCCATTGTGGCTTTTCCCAGCACTTTCCAGCGTTGAGGCTCGGTCTCGATCAGGACCTTAATCTCGGGGGTTAGTATTTCCTGGTTAAACTCTGCTTTGATATCGACGACCTGGCCGATTTTAATGCCTCTAAACTCCACCGGAGCGCCAACGGTCAGGCCCCGGATGGATCCTTCGAAATGCAGAATGTAATGACTTTTCTCTGTAAACGTTCGCTCGAAAATGCTTTCGCGTGTTTCATATAATTTGAAAACCTGGCCGTCTTTAGCCGGACCGCCGGCTTCAAGGCTGGTGGGCGTGTCAAAGGCGATGCCACCCATAATGATCGACACGATCGATTGGGTGTTGAGCTTAATGCCGCTGGCATCCAGTTTAAAATCCAATCCACTGGCATTCCAGAAGCGGGTGTGGGCAAGTACCAGCTTGTCATGCGGTGCATTGACAAAGATTTTGATTCTCAGCGAGCGTCCGTCGTCCGCCAAATCATATCCAATCACCTGGCCCACCTGTATCTGGCGGTAATATACCGGAGAGCCGTTGTCCAGCGAGCCGAGGCTATTTGCCTGCAGCATAAATTCCCGGCCGGGCATGCCGGTGGTCACAATCGGCGGTATCTCCAGACCTTTAAATCTTCTGACCGGTTCGCCTTCCATTCCCGGGTCCATTTCAATGTAGGCGCCTGAAAAAAGCGTTCCCAGGCCGGAGACACCACTGGCGGTTACCCGGGGTCGCACCACCCAGAAGCGGGCTTTTTCCGTTAAAAAAGGAACTGCTTCTTTGACCAGTTCAGCCTTTACAATCACCTGGGACAAATCGGCATTGAAGCGAATGCTTTCCACCTGGCCGACTTTTACATCCTTATACTTTACCAGGGTTTTACCGGCTTCCAGCCCTTCGGCGGATTCAAAGGTGATCGACACCATCGGTCCCCTCTCCGACAGGCCTTTATAGGCAAGCCATCCGCCAATCAAAACAGCGACAATCGGGATCAGCCAGACAATTGAAATCTGTTTCTTACCTTTAACGTCTGCCTGCGGTAAATCCGATAGATCCGGTTCAAGATTGTTTTCAGCGTTCATTATTTGACTCCTGTGCATCCCAGATCAGTCTGGGATCAAAGCTCATGGCGGCAAAAATAGTGATGATCACCACACCGGCAAAGAAAATAGCGCCGGGGCCGGCCTCGATTGTTGCCAGTGAACCCAGTTTGACCAGGGCCACTAAAATGGTTACTACGTAAATGTCCGTCATCGACCAGCGGCCCACGGCCTCGGTGATGCGGTAAAACCGCGTGCGGTCCTTTGGCCGCCACTGCGACTTGCGCTGGACCGATATTAATAAAAAAGAGAGCAGAAAAAGCTTCAGCAACGGGACGAAAACACTGGCCACGAAAATGACCAGCGCAATGGGCCAGCTGCCGGATTTAACAAAATAAATGACGCCACTCATGATGGTATCCGACTGTGCTTTGCCGAATGAAACCACTTTGGTAATCGGCAGCACATTGGCCGGAATGTAAAAAATGAAAGCTGCGATCACCAGCGCCCAGGTGCGTCCTATGCTGTTGGGCTTGCGGGAGTGCAGCCGGGCACCGCAGCGCGAGCAAAACACAGCACGGTTTTTATCAGAGGGTGCAACTTTGCTAAGCTGATGACAGCTATGGCAGCTAATCAGGGATACGTTCATGGCTGTAAGCGGTGATGGGTTCACGGGCATCAATCCAGTTCTTTCCACACAATATGCGGGTCTAGCGCTACAGCGGATGCCGCAAGGACGAAAATAAGAATCATGAAGGCATACAGGGCTGTACCCGGGATAATGCTGGCCATTTTGACAAGCTTTACACCGGCCACCAGGATGCCGATCATAAAAACTTCCGTCATTCCCCAGGGACGAAAACTGCGCACGGTTCGGAATAAAAGGGCGAGCTTCCAGGGACGACGCTGGAACTTTAGGGGTACCAGAATGAACAGCATTCCGGTAAGCTGCAGCAATGGCATCAGGATGGTTGTTATCAGCACTACCCCGGCCACAATCCACATGCCTTGATGGTAGAGTTCAATAATCCCGGTCATTAAATTGGTTTGTTGTATTTGGGCCTCTATTCTGAATGTCAAAAACGGGTAAATATTGGCAATAATGAAAAGAATCAGTCCGGCCACCGTCAATGCCAGCACCCGGTCCAGACTGTTTGGTCTATGCCGGTAAAGTGCTGCCCCGCAGCGGACACAGCGAGCTGTCCCGCCGACAGGTAAGGATTGGCTCTGATGCAGCAAGTCACATTCATGACAGGCGATTATAAATTTTGTATAACGTCCCATACCATTAGCTTATTTTCATTTGTTGGCCGAACAGGGTCGATTTTGATTAACGCAGCCTACGGAAACGATTTATTTGCCTTCCATAACATACATTTAAAAATTTTTCGACTTTTTTGCATAAAATCGTAGAGGCATATATTTGGTCGAGTTTAGGGTATCAATACAGATAGCTGTTTAACTTTTTTGATGATTTTTCTGCTCTCATAAAGAGCAATTTTTCCTTGACAGGCTAAAATCCTAATGTTATTAGGAAAATACGCAATACTAAATTAATTATCATATATAATACTGAAAATATTTATAATAATTATCCTAATGCTATTTATTTATCGGTATTATTTCCATCATTCTCGCATCACTTTGGTCCAAAATGTGTCCTATTTTTGAATTAATTCAAGTTTTATTGAACATGCTTAAACTAATTTAATACAATTTGTGAAATAAAACATACAATATCAGATAGATATTAAATTATCCTTGAGAATCACACATAAAGCCTAATTTCTTTTAATTTTCAGAGATGGCCAAAAACAATTCAAAACATAATTCAAAAGAACATACCCGGGTTCGTATCATAAACTCGGCTAAACAATTGTTTTCCGAGCAGGGGTATCAGAAAACCACCGTTGTGGATATCTCCCGGCAGGCCGGTCTATCCGAGGCGGCCCTGTATGAATATTTCCAGGGCAAAGAAGATTTACTGCTGACTATCCCGGACCTCTGGGTGTCTGAATTGCTCAAGGATCTGGATGAACAATTATTCGGAATTCAAGGTGCGATCAACAAACTGCGTAAATACCTGTGGTGGTATCTGCGCCGCGTTGAACAGGCCCCACTGGATGCTAAAATCGTCTATCTATTTTTAAAAACCAATGCCAATTTTTTAAACACCGAAGTTTACGCCAACGTCAAGAAGTTTTATTCCAGCCTGATCGACATTTTTGAAGAAGGCCAAACCAATGGAGAAATGAGGCCGGATCTTGATCCGAGAAGTGCGCGCGATATTTTCGTTGGAACCATGGATCACATTATCACGCGCTGGTTGTTAAAAGATCGGTCTTACTCCCTGTTTGACAATCTGGACCATACCTTCAATTTGCTTGTTGCTGCTTTTAAAACAGAAAAATCCAATTCAGCTGATTATATGAACTGATAAAAAAGGAGGATGTGAAATGGCCAAAACATTATTTGAATGGGATTATTCGGATTACCCGGGGGCCAAAACATACCCCCACCTGTTCAAGCCGATTCAAATTGGAAATCTCATGGTTCCCAATCGCATTAAGTATGCGGCCACCGAAGACAATCTTAATGGCCATGACGGGTTTGTTACCGATGCCGGGGTCGAATACATGCGCCAGCGAGCCATCGGCGTTGTCGGCGGGTTGTGCTTCATGCAGGGTGTTTACATGGACGAAAAACGCCAGGGGCAGGGGTACGTCGGTCAGGCGGCCTGTTGGGATGATAAGTTCATTCCGGGTCTCAAGCGGATCTGCGATGCCATCCATGAAGCCAAAGCCGTAGCCGGTTTTCAGTTAATGGATTGCGGCCGGGTGGGAGCGGTCGAAGTGGATTATTGTCACGGGCCGTCGGCGGTTCCCCAGCGCTTGCGGATTTTTAAGCCGGTTGAAGAAATGACCCATGCGGATGTTAAAACCATGATCCAGCAACACGCGGATGCCGCCCGGCGTGGTATTGAAGCCGGTTTCGATATCATGGAGATATCCGGCATTGTGGGCTATCTGATTTCAAACTTTATCTCCAGTTACACCAATCGGCGTACCGATGAATACGGTGGAGATTTGCGCGGCCGGATGCAGTCCGTGGTTGAAATCATTCAAAGTGTAAAAGATGTCTGCGGCCCGGATATCCCGGTGGGTATTCGCCTGTGCTCTGAAGAACTGCTGGATGATGTGCGGGGCAATACACCGGAAGAATCCATGCAGACTTACAAAATTGCCGAAGAAGCCGGTGCAGATTACATCAGCTGCACTCTGGGATGGCAGGAATCCATTTATCCGGTTATCAGCCGCGATATCCCTATGGGCAACTGGGTTCATCTGGCCAAACGGGCCAAGGAACACGTGAATATTCCCATTCAGATGGCCTACCGCCTGTTTAAACCGGAGCTGCCGAATGAAAAAATCGGTGCCGGTGAGCTCGATCAGTGGGAAATTTGCCGTTCGATGATTGCCGATCCGCACATGCCCAAGAAAGTGGCGGAAGGCAAAGAAGAAGAAATTCGGCACTGTGTGGCCTGCAATCTCTGCCTGGCGCGACTTTTCAGGGATGCGCCCATGACCTGTTATATTAATCCCGTTTGCGCCCACGAATGGCAGGAAGAGTTCGCCAATCCAAAAGCGGCCGAAGAGGAAAAAGAAGTCATGATCGTGGGCGCGGGCCCGGCCGGTCTTGAATGTGCCTATGTGGCGGCCCGCAGAGGTCATGAAGTGCACGTTTATGACAAGCGCAATGGGATCGGCGGAACCCTTAATGAAGCCAAACAGGCACCTTACGGTGACAATGAACTCTGGACCTGCATCGAGTATCAACAGGTCATGTGCGAGCAGGCCGGGGTCAATTTTCATCTGGGTACCGAGGTCACCGATGATTTGATCGAAGACGAAATGCCGGATACCGTCGTTTTAGCCACCGGCCCGGCTTATTCAAAGATTGAGGCGCCGGGTGGTGATAGTGAAAAGATCGTGAATCTTTTGGATGTCATGAGCGGCAAGGCCGAGGTCGGTGAAACCGTGGTTATGTATGGGAACCGTAAGCCGGGCATCGGCGGTGCCCTGCACCTGGCCAAACAGGGCAAAAAAGTGACCATCGTCGGTAAGGAGAAATCAGCCGGTTTTGATGTCAACCCCTCCTTTAAATGGCGTTATATGATCTACATGCGTCAAAACGGAATAACGGTCTATAACGATTGCGATATTGAAGAAGTTACCGATGAAGGCGTTATCATCAAAGCCTATGATGGCGTTCGCTGGCCGATCAAATGCGACACGATGGTGATCAGTGATAGAGGACCCAACGAAAGTCTGAAAAAGACGGTTCAATCCGAGGGTATCGAGCTTTTCGTTATCGGGGACGCGCTGATCCCGCGCAATCTGTCGAGCGCGATCCATGACGGCTACCGTATCGGTATTCGATTATAAAAAAAGGAGGTTCACATGCCAGTTGATACTGAAAAAGAAATAAGCAAAATGCATAAAATGTTGCACAGCACCCGGAATGAAATCGGGAAAACCTACTACCGCTGGCGACAGGTAGCCATAGAATTTGCCGGCGACGATACCAAACCGCTGGATGTGTCCTTGAGGGCTGCTGAAGTATTTGGCAAAGATATCGGCAAAAGCTTTTTACCGCGCATGAACTGGTTAAAGGGCGAGGAAGGTTTTCTGACGATTCTGGCCAGATCCCTGGCCGGGCTCTGGAATACGGAAGGCGGTCTGGCCACAGTGGAAAAAGGCGACAATCCGGGCGAAATACGGATTAAGTGCCTGCGCGACCCATGGCCCACCTGGGCCAAGGAATACGGCGCGCCCATGGAAGAAGTTGCCTTGTGCCGGGAACGCATGTACCAGGCTATCCTGGAGGACGTCAGCGCATTTATGAATGTGCCTTTAAAAATTGAACTCCAGAAAGCCATCTCACGCGGTGAGGGCGAAACGGTCATGACGTTGTCCAAAGTGGAATGAAGCCAATATCCAAACTTCCACCATTCCAACGTATGATAGCTTTGACTTATAATTGAAACAAAATTGTGGCACCTGACAATACTGACTGAAGGAGACAATTTATGGCTGCTCAAATTGATATGGATAAATGCACGATGTGTGGTGGTTACACCTCAACGCTGTGTGTTGAAGTTTGTCCGGATCAAGCTATCCGTGTACAGGACGGTAGACCGGTGGTCACCGAATTTTTGTGCGAAGACTGCAATGAATGCGGATGTGTCTGTCCGGATGCAGCGATTACCATACCGCTTGAAAAAGTGACGTTCTAGCAAAATATATCTTCAGGGATTTTTAAAACCGTGACATTCGCAATTCCGGTTCGGCCGGGGTAGAGGAGGGTAGGATGAAAGCTAACAAAATAGACCATATCTGCATTGCGGTGAAAAACCTTGATGCGGCCCGCAAAGTTTGGGAGCCGGTACTGGGAAAATCCAAACCGGACGATGAATATATCGATGAGCCTGAAAAGATCAAGGTTGCTCGCTACTGGGTGGGTGAAGTGGGGTTCGAGTTGATGGAATCGACAACACCGGATGGGGATGTCGCCAAATTCATCGAAAAAAGAGGCGAAGGTGTCATGCTGATCAGCCTCAATGTCGATAATACGCGCGATTCAATGGCAGAATTGAAGGATAAGGATTATCCCTTTATCGGCGGTGCCCGGCCTTTCCGGGACTGTGAGTTTGCTTTCATTCACCCCAAGCAGATGAATGGGGTATTGCTGGAGCTGATTGACTATAAGTGGCGAGAATTCGAATAGAGACCTTTGAAAAACAGCCCCTTTTGCCCAATTTCTTTGTCAGACGCAGATTTTAATCCTCGACATACACAAAAGTATGCCTCCAATTAAAATCTTCGTCTTTCTCGAAATTGAACAAAATTGAAAATTTTTCAAAGATCTCTACCCATCATTTCATAGACTAATAAAAAGCTTTTTTCAAAGTTAAATTTGTACTGTCTCGGTGAAAATTAGG
>CAZJHF010000060.1:0-13411 GCA_964545505.1 uncultured Desulfobacterales bacterium
AATTTTATCATGCTTAATTCCCCAATCCTGAAGAAAGCCTGGGAAAATGCCCTGCCCATTCTTGAAAAATATTACGAGGAAAATGGAGATTTCATTCTGGGTGGCATGCCATTTACCCAGATGCGTGACAATATTCCGGCCCTGTTTTCCGGCCTATCCGATGGGTCCAAGCGCATTAAGCGCATCGTTGATGATCTCAAAAATTATGTCAGAAACGACACCGCCGATCTGACGCAGCCGGTCGACATCAACGCCGTGATAAAATCCGCCGTTTCCCTGTTGACCAATATGATCAAAAATACCACTAACAACTTTTCAATCGATAAAGACAAAGATTTACCGGTGTTAAAAGGCAATTTCCAGCGGCTCGAGCAAGTCATGATCAATTTAATCCAGAACGCCTGCCAGGCACTGCCAGACAATAGCAAGGGCATGTATATTTCAACCGCCTGCGATCAGGCAGATTCAAACATCATTATCACCATTCGGGATGAAGGCGTGGGCATTGCGTCTGAAACCTTAATGTCGATCATGGATCCGTTTTTTACAACCAGACACGAGGCCGGCGGGGTCGGGTTGGGATTATCGATCTCATCCAGAATTGTCGAAGAGCATGGCGGCACCTTGCGCTTTACCTCTGAACCCGGCGAAGGTACAACCGCAACAATCACCTTACCGATTGACCGTGAAAGGCAAACCACAGAAGGGAATCCAGAATGACCAAAACACGCTATCCGCATTTTCCCGTTATGATGGTGGACGATGAAGCCCAGGCGATCACCAGCTTTGAAATGACATTGCGTTCGGCCAATATGAATAATTTCATACCCTGTCACGACAGCCGTGATGTCATGTCGTTGCTTGCCGGTCAGGAAATTGAGGTCATGCTCCTGGACCTGAGAATGCCGCACATTTCCGGTGAAGAACTCCTGCCGCTGATCACGGCTGACTATCCGGAAATTCCGGTGGTAGTCGTCACCGGCTCAAACGATATCGATACGGCCGTAAAGTGCATGCAGCATGGTGCCTTTGACTATATTTTAAAACCGGTGGAAAAAAGCCGCCTGATCGGAGGCGTCAAACGGGCCGTTGAGATGCGGGAGCTGCAGCGCGAAAATCAATTGCTCAAAGCCCAGGTGCTGTCTGACAGGCTGGAGCGGCCCGAGGCGTTTTCGGAAATCATTACCACCAGCGCTGCGATGCGCGCCATATTCCAATATGTCGAAGCCGTCGCCGGCAGCCCGCGCCCGGTGTTGATCACCGGTGAAACCGGTGTGGGCAAGGAATTGGTGGCCAGGGCCATCCACACCCTGAGCAACCGTTCGGGTGCTTTTGTGCCGGTAAATGTGGCCGGCCTGGATGACCAGGTATTTGCGGACACGCTTTTCGGCCATAAAAAAGGCGCTTTTACGGACGCGCGCGAGGCCCGCAAAGGCTTGATCGAGCGTGCCTCCGGCGGCACACTTTTTCTGGATGAAATCGGGGATTTGAGTTTACCATCCCAGGTAAAGCTTTTGCGTCTTTTGCAGGAGGGCGAATTTTTCCCGATCGGATCCGATGTGGCCAAACGCTCGGATGCCCGCATCGTGGTGGCCACCAACCAGGATCTTGATGGGCTACAGTCATCCGGAAAGTTTCGCAAGGATCTGTACTACCGTTTGTGTGATCACCAAGTTTACATTCCGCCGCTGCGCCGGCGCCGCGAAGACCTGCCGGTCCTGCTAGCGCACTTTTTGGGAAAAGCTGCCAAAGTATTAGGCAAAAAGAAACCCACGCCGCCGGAAGAGCTGATCACGCTGTTGGCGACGTTTCATTTCCCCGGTAACATCAGACAGCTCGAGTCCATGGTTTTTGATGCTGTCAGCAGTCACAAATCCGGCAAGCTCTCAATGGATGCCTTTAAAGAACATATGGTCAAAGAACAGCCACTCTCAAATAGGGACCTGGCAGCTCCTCTGCCCCCTAAAGGGTCCCAGATCAGCTTTTCAGATCAATTGCCGACACTCAAACAAATCGAGCATATGCTGGTCGATGAAGCCATGAAAAGATCCAATAGTAATCAGTCGATTGCGGCCCTGAGCCTGGGGATTTCCCGCCAGGCATTGAATAAGCGCCTTAAAAAAGCCGAGCAGCAGGGTTCTTCCTAAAAACACCATATGATGCAATGAGCGCCTCATTCCCTGATGAATTTTTGTGCTTGCTTCCCACAAAACACGAATGATAAAACAAAATCACAGGATTTTTATGAATACACATTCAAAATTTGAATTAGAAAGGATAACAAATGCCTGCTGATGTTTATGCCCGCCTGGCTAAAGTACTGGACACCCTGCCCAATGGTTTTCCAGCCACCGAGTCGGGGATCGAGATAAAGTTGCTCAAAAAAATATTTCGCCCTGAAGATGCGAAATTGTTCTGCGATTTGCGGCTCAACTGGGAAACGGCCCAGCAGATATCAGAACGCACCGGCCACCCATTGCCGGGCCTGGAGGCGCATCTAAACAAAATGCGGAAACGCGGGCAGATTTTCGGCGTAAATGTCGGCGGCGTTAAAATATTTAAAATGCTTCCCTGGGCGTTCGGTATTTTCGAATTTCAGGTCCATCACATGGATCGTGAATTAGCTGAGATGTGCGAAGAATATGCCGAAACTTATGGCAAACAATTTTTTAAAAACAAGCCCCAGCTGATGCAGGTGGTCCCAATTGAACAAGAAATCCAGGCCACCCATGAAGCCCTGCCGTATGAAAAGGTTTCCTCTATTATCGAAACCGGCCAATCCTTTATGGTACAGGACTGCATCTGTAAAAAGGAAAAGGGATTGCTGGACAATCCCTGCGACCGACCGCTGGAAGTTTGTCTGGCCATCGCTCCGGTTGAAGGCGTTTTTGACAACACTGCATACGGGCGCCAATTGACCCGCGAGGAGGCCTATACGCTGATTAAGGAATGCGAAGAAAATGCGCTGGTTCATTTGACCTGGAATGTGGAAAGTGGGCATTTTTTCATTTGCAATTGTTGCGGTTGCTGCTGTGGCGTTTTGCGTTCGATGAATGAATGGGGCATATCAGAGGCGGTCAATTCCAATTATTATGCTGAGATCGATCCGGAAGCCTGCAGCGCCTGCGGGACCTGTGCGGACGAGCGTTGCCAGGTCAATGCCATTGCGGAAGGTGATGATGCTTACAGTGTGATAAAGGAAAAATGTATCGGTTGCGGTCTGTGTATTGACACCTGCCCTTCAGAGGCCATCCAGCTCATCCGCAAACAAAAAGCTGAAATTGTACCACCACCGAAAGATGAAATGGATTGGTATGAAAAGCGCGCCAAAATAAGAGACATTGACATCAGTCAATACAAATGATTGGGATCGAAAGTGACATGCCTTACCAGACCAAATGATCATGATTGATATCCGAATCCATCCAAAAATTTTTGAGAATCACCCCACCTTTCGGCGAGGGATTGTGATCGCCAAAGATCTGGATAATCAGGGGCATTCACCGGAACTCGAAGACCTACTCAGACGAGCCATCAGGCTGGCGGCCGAAAATCCCATTGATCTAAAAACAGATCCGCTGGCCACGGCCTGGAATGACGCTCACCGTCAATTTGGGTCGAATCCGAATAAATTTCCACCGGCACATTGCGCCCTTTTAAAGCGCGTTCAGAAACCCGGAGCCCGCATACCATTTATCAATAAAGTCGTGGCTATTATGAATATCAACTCCATCGAAGCCCGAACACCGATTGGGGGTGATGATGCCATCCGCGCGGGTGGCAATCTGGAATTGCGGCATGCGGACGGCAGTGAAACGTTTAGCCCGCTGGGCAATCCTGACAGCACAGAAAAACCCGTCGCCGGGGAAGTCATTTATGTAGTGCCTGAATCAAAAGAAGTGATGTGCCGACGCTGGAATTGGCGTAATGGACATCATACCCGCATCGCCGAAAACACCCGCATCATTGTTATGAATATCGACGGCCTGGGTGCGAATGGTGAAACCCGGGCAATTGCAACCCGGGATCGAGTCGCCCTGATGCTGGAGAATTATTGCCAGGCTGAAGTGATGACAACCGTGCTGTCTCCCGAACAGCCGGTCTTTGAATTTGAAACCTGATGAATTGCATCAGGTGACAACTATCATTGAAAAGAAACATTAAACCGCTTTACAGAGCACATGTCAAATGGATCAGAATCCGGAAAATAGAAACAATGCCCGTATCAGATACAAGGTACCGGTGACAATTGAGAATTTGAAGGCCGGCATCATTTATCAGGCCAGAATGATCAACTACAGCAAGTATGGGCTTTATTTTGAAACGGATAACTGGCTCAATCTGGGCGAAGAGGTTTTCATCGGGATCGAATCTTCACCTTACAGCGTTTCCCATGATACCTATGAATGTCTGCGCGCAAAAATCATTCGGCGCAAGAAGTTGCCGACCTCTCATTTTAAATATGGCTACGGTGTTCAATACAGTATCGATTATGATAAACAAAAATCGCGCGACAGCAGGTTAAAAATTGTAGAGGACCAACGCAAACACACCCGCAAGCGTTACGTTCAGGACCTCCTGTTTAACGCCCGAAATAAAATCCTCAGGGGTCTGGCTAAAAATATCAGTCCTTCCGGCGTATTTATCGAAACGCATCACCGTTTGGACGTGGGCTGCATCATCACACTGGTTGTGCCTTTAAAAAAAGGTAAAACTGCCAAAATAAAAGGCGAGGTCATCTGGTCCAGCCCGAACGGATTCGGTGTAAACTTTATCACCATCAAAAAATAAAACAGCTGTTTCGCATGTTTGTCCATTTTCCATCCAAACGAGGAGGATAAAATGACTGCACTAATTATCATCTGCGGAATCATTCTTGTGGCCATCATTGTTGTGGTTGGCATATACAACAGTCTGGTGGCACTTCGAAACCGTTACAAAAATTCGTTTTCTCAAATCGACGTCCAGCTCAAACGCCGATATGATCTGATCCCCAATCTGGTCGAAACGGCCAAAGGCTATATGAAACACGAGCGCGAAACGCTGGAGGCCGTCATCAATGCCCGTAACAGCGCCTTATCAGCCAGTCAGAAAGCGTCCGGCAATCCTGGAGATCCGGCAGCCATGAAAGATCTGGCCAGCGCCGAAGGGTTATTGACCGGAACGCTAGGCCGTCTTTTCGCCCTGATGGAAAATTATCCTGATTTAAAAGCGAACGAGAACATGCTCCAGCTGCAGGAGGAGCTTACGTCTACTGAAAATCGCGTCGCCTTCGCGCGTCAGGCCTTTAACGACGCTGTCATGGCATACAACATCAGCCGCGAAAAATTTCCCAATACCATCATCGCCGGCATGTTTAATTTTGTCCAGGCTCAATTGTTGGAGTCCACCGAATCACCCGAGGAACGACAGGCACCCAAGGTTTCTTTTTAGAGGTCATTAAAACGATGTGTTACGACTTCGATGGGTTGGATCTCAAGCAGTCCAATAAAGCCTTTACGAATAAATGAGCAAAAATTAAAAATGATCTAAAATGCCTAAAATTTTGGTGTCACTCGCGCAGCTCAGACGCTTGCGCCGCCTGACGCTCTTTCTTTAAAATCAGATCTATAACATTTCGCAACTTTAGGCATTTTAGCTCATTTTAGACATTTTAGGCACTTGCGACTATGGACTTCTTTAAACAACAGGATATGGCCAGAGTAAAAACCAGCCGGTTGCTGGGTTTGTTTATTTTAGCGGTTGTCGCAATCACTCTGGCCCTCTATGGTGTTGCCATAACCATTGTATTTTTCCACCGCGGCAGTCAGCCGGGTTTTGCCCTACAGAATTTTGAATGGATTAAGCCCCAACTGGGGTTCTGGGTAATCGGCATCACCCTGCTGGTTATTTTTATCGGCAGTGCGACCAAAATTATTGCGCTGACAAAAGGCGGAAGTGCGGTGGCTGAAAACCTGGGTGGACGACTCATCCAGGCTGCTACCACGGATGTCGACGAGCGCCGATTACTCAATATTGTCGAAGAAATAGCGCTCGCTTCCGGAACACCGGTGCCGCAGGTTTATATCCTGGACCGTGAAAAGGGCATCAATGCCTTTGCCGCCGGCTACTCCCCCAATGATGCCGTTGTGGCGGTGACCCCCAGCTGTATGACGCTGCTGAAACGTGATGAACTCCAAGGGGTTATCGCCCATGAATTCAGCCATATTTTAAACGGAGACATGCGCCTGAACATCCGTTTGATCGGACTTCTCAGCGGGATTATGGTACTGGCCAATATCGGCTACCTGATTCTGCGCTCCCGAACGGGTAGCCGCAAAAGCGGGGCTCAAATCGTTTTGGTCGGGCTGGGCCTGGTGATCATCGGATTTATCGGCCATCTATTTGGCCGCATCATTCAAGCGGCCGTTTCCCGCCAGCGAGAATATTTCGCCGATGCCTCGGCTGTCCAATTTACGCGCAACCCCAGCGGTATCTCCGGGGCCTTAAAGAAAATCGGCGGGTTTAAGCTGGGCTCCAGAATTCGATCGCCGTATGCCGGTGAAATCTGTCACATGTTTATCGCCAAGGCTGTCGGCACACTGTTTGCGACCCATCCGCCGCTACCGGATCGAATTCAGCGCCTCGACCCGGGTTTCGACGGTCGCTTCGAGCCCTTAAAAATGCCGGATAGCGAAACAACCGCCCCCAGAGCAACACTTGTTAAGGAAACAATGAAGCCCACAGCGCATGCGGCGGCGGCTTTCGCCATCGGCGTGGACACCGTCATCAACCGTCCGGGTGACATCACCTCGCGGGATATCAACCACAGCCAAAAGCTGTTGAATGTCATACCCGCTGAAATTAAAGCCGAGCTCAGCGATATTTTAGGGGCGATGGCCGTCACCTGCCTGCTTTTGCTGGACGAAGACCCACAGATTCGCAGTATTCAGATGAAGCGATTGCAGCAGCGCGCTCCGGGAAAGCTTGTGCGGCATCTGGCGAAGCTTGAGGCGCGCTTTAAATCGCTGGACCTGCAACTGCGGCTGCCGATTCTGGATCTGGCCCTGCCGGTTTTGCGCCAGATGTCGGCCGGCCAGTATGCAAAATTTAAAACGTTTGTTCAGATCCTGGTAGAGGCTGATGCAAGGCTTTCCTTTTTTGAATTTGCACTTCAGCAAATCCTGCTGCACCGCCTGGCAGCAAACTATAAGCGCCACAAAAAAGAGATCGTATATAAAAGCATAAATGCGCTGGCTTTGGATGCAGTCCATATCCTCTCGAGGCTGGCCCATGTCGGGCACCACCAAGAGGTGGCCGCAAAGGCCGCTTTCAACGATGGATGGGCCAGATTAAATATCGATGATACACGCTGGAAGATGCAGCCGGCCGACAGGGTGTCATTCGGCGCATTGCGGCGCGCCCTGCAGCGTTTTGCATTGGCTACCCCCGGGGTTAAAAAAAATCTTCTGGATGCCTGTGCCCACTGTGTGCTCCACGATGAACGCGTAACGCTGGAAGAAGCCGAGCTGGTACGCGCGGTGGCTTACGCATTAGACATTCCCCTGCCCCCTTTTCTGGATATTTCCGTCAATTGATTATAGGTTCAGGGTTCAGGCATAACTGTGTTTCAGGTGTCAGTGTTCAGGTGTCAGGGAACATAAGACTGAAATCAGAAAAACCGAAAACCTACGAACGTTCTGGCTACGGAGTAGCAAAAGTACTAAACTGACCACCGAAGGCCTGACACCTGACACCCGAAACCTGAAACCTGAGATATAATTGTAATGCGGGACGGCACACTAAAAACGAGTGCTGATTGTAATATTCGGTTTTATGAATCACGGATGTTGAGATTCGGGTAGGATACGCCGTGCGGTCCAGTAATATTTTCCCCAGTACGTTTGATCAATTCTGGAAACCGTTACACCTTTGTTTTTGGAGGCATGCACAAATTCGCCCCCGCCTAAATAAATACCCACGTGACGCGGGTAGGACGGGGGCCTGAAGAACACCAGATCCCCGGAGCGAAGATTTTTATAAGACACCGTCTGCCCCTGCCGCACCTGCATTTGGGTGCTGCGCGCCAAATCGATGTTAAAAACATCTTTATAGACCGCCCGAACAAAACCGGAGCAGTCTATTCCCCCACGACCACTACCTCCCAGACGATGCCGGGTTCCCCGCCAGCGCCTGTATTCCTGGCGTAGCCGTTTTTCGACTTCAATATCGGCCAAAGCCCTATTGGTGGCATGCGAATGTCCATGTCCTGCGATGATCTTGGGAGTTTGTATAGAGGGTGCCGCACATGCTGCCAGCAGTAAAAATACACATAGAACAGACAGTCCAAAAAATATCAGGGATTTGTAGCGACGGAAAATGCTTAGAAAATGTTTCATATTTTTTGACCGTTTAATATTGTCAAATGCAATCATTTTACACGGAAGTTCTTCTAAGTCTAAAAATCGGCCAAAACCACGTTTTCTTTAGTTTTCATCGATTGTGCGATGATCGAACCCGCGAATTCAAAGCCTTTGGATGCTTCAGACGTTGAATCGACTTGCAAAGTCGACAGGTTGCCATGATTTTCAAAAAACCCAAAAAAGTTGCCTGTGCAAAACTGTGCCTTAGTATTAGAAGAGATCCTTAATTCAAGGAGGAAGCTTTATGCGCAACATCATTATCGCACTTATTCTCGCGCTCGTATCTGCCATGCCGGTATCAGCGGAACCGGATTTGATCAATGTAAAAAGTTGGCATGCTGTCAAAAGCACTGCCGATCGCCTGGAGGCGGTTTTGAAAGAAAAGGGAATGACCGTTTTTTTACGCCTAAACCACAGCGAGGGTGCCCGCAATGTGGGCAAACAGTTGCGACCGACCGAACTGGTGATATTCGGCAATCCAAAGGTCGGCGCGCCCCTGATGCAATGCGGCCAGACGATCGGCATTGATCTGCCACAAAAAGCGCTCATCTGGCAGGATGAAAGCGGGCAGGTATGGCTGACCTACAACGATCCTCGCTACCTGGCAAGGCGTCATGCGATCGATGGCTGTAACGAGGTTCTGGCTAAAGTGCAAACTGCGCTTAAAAATTTTGCACAGGCGGCCACGCAGCCTTAACAAGTTCTTTTAAGGCGATTAAAAGTGGTTACGAAGGAGATCGAATAATGAAACCAAGGCCCCAAACAAAACCGATCGTCGATCCGGTTTGCGGAATGTCAGTAGATCCGAAGAAGACAACAATTAAGGCGTTCATCGAGGGGCAGCATTATTATTTTTGCGCGGAAGGTTGCCGTCAGGCCTTTGAAGAAAATCCTAAAAAATATATGGGGACCGAATGCGCAAAGCCCAAAGGCTGGTGGGGGCGCTATATGGCCAGATTACAGAAAGCCACCGGCGGCAAGCCGATGAAATGCCATTGATGCATCGATTCAACAGATCCTATGAACTCACTCAAACCGGGCGGCAGTTCGGGCCGAATACGCCGACCATTTGATCATGTTTGTAAACATCGCTGAGGGCGCGACATATCAGGTCTAAAAAAGCAGTAGCACTATTTTATAGGTTCAACTGCCAGCTTCTGCCGCGCGTATCAATATCCAAACTCATCTTTAGTATTGCCTCAACTACACTGCATTGATAAAAAAAATCCGATTTAAAGGTAATTTCACACAATAGAATTAAGTTTCGGATTTCTACTGCAGGGGATAACGATTCAGATGAAAACGGCTGAAGCGAATCGCCAAATCGGCGACCCAGAAAAAAATCAGTCCATCATCGCGCATCCGTCCTTTGGCGAGGCCTTTAAGTTCTGGGTTAAGCTTGGCCTGATCAGCTTTGGCGGGCCGGCCGGGCAGATCTCCATCATGCACCACGAGCTGGTCGATCAAAAAAAATGGGTCAGCAATGAACGCTTTTTAAATGCGCTAAACTATTGCATGCTGCTGCCCGGTCCCGAAGCCCAGCAACTGGCCACCTACATCGGCTGGCTGCTGCACCGGCTTCCCGGTGGAATAGTAGCCGGTTCCTTTTTTGTCATTCCGTCCATTTTTTTCCTGTTTGCTTTGAGCTACACCTATGCCGCCTATGGCACCATTGCCTGGGTGGCCTCTGTGTTCAATGGCCTCAAGGCGGCCATCATGGCCATCGTCGTGGCGGCCGTCATCAAGATCGGTAAAAAGGCCCTTAAAAATGGGATTATGGTGGCCATTGCGGCCCTGTCGTTTATTGCGATTTATATACTCAAAGTCCCCTTTCCGTTGATCGTTCTGGGCGCCGGTCTCGTCGGGCTGGCGGGTCGCTATGCCTTGCCGGCTAAATTTGATGTCATCCGGGGCAAAGATGCCCGGGAATTCGATGCTGGCTATGTGCAGATTTGTGAGGACCCGGAGGTGTGCCACATCAAACCGTCCGCCCGCCGAAATGTACTGCTGGTGGCTGTATTTTTTCTGCTGTGGCTGGCACCGGTGGTAGCGCTGTATGCCATTTTGCCCCAGCGGGTGTTTTACACAGAAGCCCTGTTTTTTACCAAGGCGGCCTTTTTGACTTTTGGCGGCGCGTATGCGGTGTTGGCTTACATTGCCCAGGCCGGGGTCGAACAGTATGCCTGGCTGACGGGCCCGCAGATGATCGATGGATTGGGGCTGGCCGAAACCACCCCCGGCCCCCTGATCATGGTGGTGCAATTTGTCGGTTTTATGGCCGGCTGGAATCAGGTTGGCGGCTGGAGCCCGCTTGTCGGTGGGCTGGTGGGGTCGCTGGTGGCCACTTATTTTACGTTTCTACCGTGCTTTCTGTTTATTTTCCTCGGGGGGCCGTACATCGAAAAATTCCGCGACAACGCCACCCTGTCGGCCGTCCTTTCCAGCATTACCGCTGCAGTGGTCGGCGTCGTTTTGAATCTGGCCGTCTGGTTCGGGCTGCAGGTCCTCATGCCGGCCGGCGGTGGCTTCAACGGGTTCGCCGCTGTGATCGGATTAGCCGCTTTTGTTGCGATTCAATGGTTTAAAGTCGGCATCATGACAGTTATTTTTGCGGCCGGTGCGATTGGATTCATATCGAATTTTATTATTTGACAGGATTTACAGGATTTTGAGGATATTTTTCTTAGCCACTCTCCAGCTTGGCCCGCCATAGCTGCTTACAGCAGCGACGGCGGCATGAGAGCGACTGAACTCAATCCGCTTTCAGCGGAAAAAATATTCGACTATATAATTTAACACCGGAAATGGCTGCTACATATTTAAAACACCAACGCAGTTGATGAAAGCACGTACTGCTCGCCGCAGGCGATAGGGTTTGTCCGTTCTCTTCCGGAGAACGGACAAAAAGAATCCTGATAATCCTGTAAATCCTGTCTAAAAAGCTTTATACGCCGCACTCACAAAAGCCGTGGCAGTAAATCTGGCGCTTTACGCTTTTTCGATCCGGGCAGTAATTGAGTTCCCCATCTGTCCTAGTGCAATCCAGTCTCCGTTGACATTTCCGATGGTTAAAATGGGAACGGCCGCCTCGGGCGCGTCACCGCTGCTGGCCGGGGTGGGCCCGAAAAAAAGGCAGAACCACTGGTTGGGGGCATGCCAGCCCAGATCGCCAACATTCATGACCGCGCCCTTTTCACCGGGATGGTCCCCGATATCCGCCGTCGGCGGACCGTAATACTCATCGCCCCAGCGACTGCCGCTCCATTCGAACGGCAACGCAGCGGCGGCTGCCTTGCCGGCTGGAGTATCGTTAAATTCGCCTGTGAGCTCAAGATCTCCAATCTTCACGACAATGGGTGTGGGCATCTTCTTTCTTCTCCTTTCTGTCGGACAGGTAAAACCCTACAATAACTACCGGGCAAAGTAAAGATGCAGAAAAATTCTCCTTGCACCGCACTATTCATAATGTCATATTGGCGACATCATTGGGATACTGGACATAGGAGGGTAGTGATGCATTTTAAATCAATGAATTTGGTCACACGGAAAATACTGCTTTTTGCGTTGCCGTTTATGGTGGTGTTTGCGTCTCATTCAATTTCTATAGCCAATCCGGCAGCTGTCACCCGGGTGACAAAAACCCCCGCTGCCAACAGCTCTCAAGAAACCCGGATTCCCCCGGACTTGACCCCGGAAGAGGTCGATGCGCATCTGGCGACCATGGATGATGTGCAGGTCAGACAGGTGCTGGCCCAAAAGCTAAAGCAGGAGGCTGCTGTGAATGCGCCGTCAAAGGATGGCACTCCAGCTGCTCAGGAAAGAGGCCGCCGGCTTGCTGTCTTTCATCGTTTTGCTGACGCCGCCGCCGCAGTCCTTAAACAAATCGGTTCGGTTTTTTCCAGGGTGGCGGAACGATCGGACCATTGGGATGATGCCATCACCCGGCTCTCCGGCGGCAAGGGCGGCACTCATCTGCTGGGGACGCTGTTGGGAACGGCCGCGATCATCATCTGCGGTTTGATTCTAAAAATGCTGTTTATGCGATCGACGCTCGGCATTCGCAAACAGCTGATGCAAACCATGCACCTGGGAAGATTGGAATTTTTCGGCCGGGTCTTAACGCGCATGCTGCTCAATGCCGCCGGTGTGACCATCTATATTTTAACGACGTTTGTTTTATTTGTGCTGGTGTACGAAAAAGGCGAGCCGGGGTACTTGATCGCCGCCGTGTACCTTGTCGTCAGTTATTACATCCTGTTTTTCGCCTTAGCGGCCACAGTCATTTTTGCGCCGGCAGGGCCCGGCTTGCGTTTATTTCCGCTGCAGGATATCGATGCTGTTTTTCTGCATCGCTGGATTGTCGGTATTACATTTATCGCCGCAGTGGTAGCGGGTACCGGTATTATCCTATTGCGAGCCGGCATCAGCAAAGAGCTTTATCTGCTGATATACAGCTTTGCCGGGGCCATCGTTATTTTGGCCCTGATGATCATGATCTGGCAAAGCCGCCAGCGGGTGGCACAGGCGCTGGGTGGCGACAAACTCGAAAAAGGTCAAGCTGCAAAATCGTTCGGGCAGCAGCTGGCACGCAATTGGCATTACCTGGCTATCCTTTATGTGCTCTTTATGGGTATCTACTGGGTCAATGAAGTGTATCTCGAGCGGGATGTTAGCATCGTAAAATTAATTGCCAGCATTTTTCTGATACCGATATTTATCGGCCTTGATCAGTGGGTCCAGCGCTTATTGAAAATCGCCTCGGGCGAATCCCGTGAAACGATTGATCTGAGCGGCGACGAGCTACCGGAATCCGATGAGCAACAGGAAGCCGCCGGCAAAATGGATATCACGCATTACATCCCGCTGATTAGACGGAGTTTCCGAATTTTTCTGATTGCCTTTCTTTTCTTTATCTCGCTCCGCCTGTGGGGCATTGATATTTCGACCGGCCGTATGTTTACGCGCAGTGCCTTAACTATCGCGGTGGTGGTGCTGCTCAGCTTTATCGT
>CAZJHF010000061.1:0-13337 GCA_964545505.1 uncultured Desulfobacterales bacterium
CCATTATACGTAGCATCTATTTTGCTGTGCGGGCAAAGTTTGATTAATAAACTGTTTAAAATTCAATATAAATTCCGCATTAATTTTCATGCAGGATCCAGGTGATAACATGTTTTGACATCATCAATCTGTTTTGAAAGCAGAAAATCAGCAATGGTGCGATCATAAACAGCGGTGTGGTCAAAGGCTTTGCGAGCCAGCTGGAAACGCAGATCCAGGCTGGTTGTGCCCTGATTGGCCTTGAGGTCCGCTATAATCCTATCGTAATCCGCCGGGTCGACCACCGATGCCACCCGGATATAATTTTTGGCGGAAGCCCGGATCATGCATGGCCCACCGATATCGATATTGCCTCTGGCCTGCTCAACCGTGACATCCGGCTTTGATATGGTTTCTTTGAAGGGATATAAATTGACCACCACCATATCGATGGGCACGCTGCTGGTGCGTGTCAGGTCACCTTGATGCGCATCGTTGTATGTTTCGGTCAGCAGTCCCAGGTAAATTTTAAAATCCAGGGTTTTGACCAGGCCACCCTGGGTCTCGGGCTGACCGGTGTAATCTGAGACCTGCATTAAACGGCTGGCATCCGAACCTGACAAAATTTCACTGATGCGCCCGTAGGTTCCACCGGTTGAAAAAATCTGAATTTGCGGATTTATTTCAACCAGATTGGGAATAAACTGCTCCAGTCCGCTTTTATCGGAAACGCTGACCAAAATATTCTGCACTTTGACGAAATCATCTACCCTTTCAACGACATTAATGCTCATAATGGTTACCTCTTTCCTTCATATTCTGCTAAAAAGCGGTTAAAAAAATCTTGCATGAAGGCATGACGCTCATGGGCCCATTTGCGGCCCGTGGCCGTCAGCATTCGACCTTTTATTTTGCAGAGCTTGATTTTAAACTCCCTGTAACCGGTGTCATTAATCGAATAGGGCTTGCATTTTTCAACATCCAGATCAGGGTTGTGTAACCGTGCACCCAACTCGCCGGCAAATAGAAAGGCGCGGGCCACCCCAACGGCGCCGATGGCATCCAGTTTGTCGGCATCAAACAACACTCTGGCTTCGACGCTGGAGGGTTTTTCGGGCTCGCGAAAGCGATGGGCGCGTATACAGTGAATTATATTTCGCTGCTGTTGGTTTGACAGCGGAAGCGAATCGACGACCGGCCCGGCCATTTGGGCACCTTTTTCGGCATGGCAGACAACGCCGTTGGAAGCATCCTGCACAGAACGCCCAATATCATGCAGATAGGCTGCCGCTCCTAACACATCCATGTCTGCGTTTTCCGCCGGACCCATCATTTCACACAACCGAAAAACTCTGAGGGTATGATCCCAGCCATGGCTCCCCGCTGTTTTTTCAAAGCATTTACGGGCAAAAATCTTCACCTGGCCAAGTGCCTGCTTCACTGCCCTGGCATCGGTCAATTGGCCGTTTGAATCTGTGTTGAAGCCTGTCCTAGTGTTGAATGCCTTGGTGTGGGATGTCATTCTAGTAAAAATCTAGTGTCAGATCTCTGAATTCGCAGCCTTAAACGATTCGGCTTGTGTTGGTTGTCATTCGGGTTTGGAAGAACAATATTCCACCGGCGCCAAATTGTATATTTTTAGATAAATTTTAGAGATTTAGATCAGCGTGGCAGGATGGAACAATAGCCCTTTAGACCAGGCGCCCGCACGCACGGGCACGGTATCCGATCGCAGCAATACATCTTCAAGTATCAGGACCATATACTATATCGGATTCATCTTGCAAGAGATTCTGCTTTTAATTCTGTAATTTATTTTACAAGTCAGCGCTGAAGCTGTGCAGCCAGTTGTAGAAATGCATACAACAACTTGCCCCATCATTTTGTGCTGGATTTTGGTAAACTTTTTAATGAAATATACCGATGAACAATATGCAGCGCTGAAGGCTTTATATCATTTAGGGAGAATCAACTCTTGCAGGAAAAAAATTACATCGCCATCCGGAATTCCCAGATTAATTATTACAAGGACGTCGGGCTTTATTACATAGAAAACGGCTCTTTTGTTTTATACAAGCCGCCGGGCAAGTTAATGACGGATTTGCGTCTATCGCAGGAAAGGCATCCACCGGAGCTATATATTCGCAGAAAAGATCGAATTGTTGCCATGAAAGAGCTGCAAGCCGGATTTAACCAGCATATTTTCAAAAATATTAAAAAGGGCAATGTGAAGGCGGTAAAAACCACCCTCTGCGGACTGGTAGAAGAAACCCTGCGGGAACCCCGCAGCGGTACCCTGCAGGTATTGCCCGAAACGGTCGATATGCTGGTCAGCGGATACTCACAGAATCCTGAAATCGTAAAAACCTTTGCATCGATCTCGTTTAAGGACTACAGCACGGTAATTCATTCGGTCAATGTGATGGCGCTTATGCTGGGATTTTGCTTCTACTCGAAAAAATCCCTGCGGGAAACCAAACGATTGGGTTTAAGCGCACTGCTGCACGATGTTGGCAAAACCGAAATACCCGATAGTATTCTCAAGGCACCGCGGAAATTGTCTTCCAACGAATTTAAGGTCATGAAGCGCCATCCCAAAATTGGTGAATTTATCATTAAAGTTAAAAGCGGCCTTGATGGCGGCATTGCCTGCGGCGCCAGCGAGCATCATGAAAAATTGGATGGCAGCGGCTACCCCAAGGGAACAAGGGAGATATCGTATGTCGGCCAGGTGCTGGGCATCATCGATTGCTATGAAGCCTTAACCAACGAAGAAAGACCATATCGAAAGGCCAAAAGCCCGCTGGACGCCCTGAAAACAATCAAACCAGACGTGGAAGCCGGTAAATTTGACCGCAAGATTTTTGAAAAATTCTGTTATAGCCTCATCTAAATTTGCACCCTCAATTTCGCTTTCCATTTCATGCTTGCCAGCAACCGTATGTTTCGAGTATCTATACTTATTTGATTTCAGGTGTCGGGTGTCAGGTGTCAGTATAGATAAGACTGAAATCAGAAAACAACAAAATCATGGCGACCGTGACTGTTACTAAGTAACAAAAGCCCGAAAATGGCCGTCGAAGGCCTGACACCTGACACCTGATACCCATTTATTTGACACCCGATCCCGTAATGCTGAAATTAAAGGTTATGAGTGTAAATGAAAAGGCCCGGCCGGTATTTTCCGGCGCAAGAAAAATTTTAAGCAGTATATTCGTGTTGTTATGTGCATTAGCATGTTTTCAGTGCCGATCGTTGCCCTATTATGAACAGGCCATCGAAGGGCAGATGCAGATTTTGCAGAAACGACAACCGATCTCAGATCTGATTGAAGATCCAGAAACACCCGCTGAGCTGCGTGAAAAGCTCTTATTGATCCAATCTGCAAGGACGTTTGCAGAAAAACAGCTCCAGCTTCCCGTCAATGATCATTATTTAAGTTATGTGGAGCTGAATCGTCCATATGTCGTCTGGAATGTATTTGCCGCCCCGGAATTTTCACTGACACCTGAGAACTGGTGTTTTCCCGTTGTCGGCTGCGTGACCTATCGAGGCTATTTTAAGGAGGCTGATGCCCGGCGCTTTGGGGATGCGCTCGCCCAGAAAGGGTTTGATGTATACATTGGCGGCGCTATTGCCTACTCGACCCTTGGCTGGTTTGACGACCCCATCCTGAGTACCTTCATAAATTTAAGCGCTGCGGATACGGTGGCGCTGATATTTCATGAATTGGCCCATGGACTGCTCTATATACCGGATGATACGGGTTTTAACGAAAGCTTTGCCACCACAGTCGAGCAGGAAGGTCTCAAACGCTGGCAACGATTTAGCGACCCATCTCAAGTTTATGCTGACCGGCAGCATAAGCGGCGATCCCATCAAAAATTCACTGCCCTGGTTTCAACATATCGCAACCGGTTGAAGGCGCTGTATGAGAGCAACCTGCCAGCGAACGAGAAACGACATCAAAAGGCAGCCATTTTCAACCGGATGCGATCTGAATTCAGGGCCTTAAGATCAGATCACCACGAAATGGCTGTGTATAGTGCCTGGTTTAACCGGCCCTTAAACAACGCGCAACTGATCAGTGTATCGACCTATCATGACTGGGTGCCGGCATTTCGTAAAATGTTGTCAGACAGCAATGGTGATCTGGAAAAATTTTATGAAAAATGTCGACAGCTATCAAAAAAGGAACCTCAGGAACGACATCGCATACTCACCGATTACCACCGGAATGCGCATATCGCTGAAAAGCTGACGGGTGCGGTCCGGTAGCGACCAGAATGTTTTAAAATTGCTGTCATAAAGGACCCGGTGCGGATTGAAGATGGATTGAAAGGTTGACGGACAACGCATTTTCAACTAAACTATTTAAAGACGACAATGGAAAAATTTTAAAAGATTTCATACGCTTTACAATGAAATGTCTTGTTTTGCCGCTTCTATTTTTTGTATCAGCGACCTCTGAATGATCACACATACACCTGCGCGACCAAGCGGATCTTGCCATCTTTAAGCGGTAATGTTTTTAAACATTGTTTCGGATTAGCAATAAACCAACCCAAAATATTTGAAGGCGGTTTTTGATGTATAATAAGTTTTTTGGTTTTAAAGAAAAACCCTTCAAACTGGTTCCGAATCCGGTTTATTTTTATTTAAGTAAAAGCCACGAGGAAGCGATGGCGCACTTAAATTACGCGATCTCCCAGGGGGACGGATTCGTTGAAATTACCGGAGAGGTCGGAACAGGAAAAACCACGCTTTGCAGAACATTTCTTGAGAGCCTCAACGGCAGCGTAGCGGCAGCTTACATTTTCAATCCCAAAATGGGCCCCAAACAGCTGCTCAGAACCATCATCGAAGAATTTGGCATCCAGACGCGCAGTGACAATACAAAAGATCTAATCGACATGCTGAATGCCTTCCTGATTAAAAAGAAGTCCAGCGGTAAAAAGGTTATTCTGCTGATTGACGAGGCTCAAAATTTAAATCGCAACGTTTTAGAACAGTTGCGATTACTCTCCAATCTGGAAACGAATCGAGATAAGCTATTGCAAATTATTCTGGTCGGTCAACCGGAATTATCGGAAATGCTCAATTCCCATGCACTCCGGCAGGTGGGTCAGCGAATCACCCTTAGCTATCAACTCAGCCCTTTAACCTTTAATGAATGTAAAGAATATATTCAGTATCGCATCAACATCGCCGCTCAGAAGTCCGCTATTAAATTTGACCGGGCCGCTTATCGTCACATTTTTAAATATTCAAAGGGAATCCCGCGCTTGATTAACATTATCTGTGATCGGTCATTGCTCACCGCATTTGTTATGAATCAGTTCAAAATTTCAGCCCAAATCGCCAAGGCATCGGTGAACGAGCTTGCCAATCGCGGACAGACAAAAAGCTACGGTATAACCACGGGTAAATGGGCGCTCATCGGCATTTCCTTTTTGAGCATTGTGTTTCTGGTGGCTGCCTTCTTTCAACCGATCCGTGAAGCCATCACAGCACGTTTGGCGGGTCAGGACAATTCACAAACACATGTCCCGAGCCAAACCGTTGCGGTTAAAGTTGAGACCAAAGATGCGGCCCCCAGTGCTGAGATCAGCGATCCCGTCGAAAAAACAAAAGCAGGGCCAGTCAAAAATAACGTTTCGACTGTCAGTTTGGCCGTATATCTGAAGCACATGGACGGGCGCAGTTCCCGCCAAGCGGCGCTAATGCAAGCAATGAAGCTGTGGAAAACCAGCGCTCAGTTTACGCCTTTTTTAAAGGATATTGATGACGATCAGACCTATTTTCGTCTTTCGGCCAAACCAAACGGGATGTTCATTCATCGTCTCGAAACGGATATGGCGTTTATAAAAAAATTGAATCTTCCCGTCATCCTCGAATTTTATCCGCCCGGCAGTTCAAGCCCCGGATATCTCACATTAACCCGTCTGGATGGCGACATGATTATGCTAAAAGGCGAAAGTGATATAGAATGGATTGTCACCGATTTAGAGGAGCTGGAATTTTACTGGTCCGGTGTAGCCTATCTGCCCTGGAAAAATTTTCACTCCATCTGGGGAACCATACCGACGCAGTCGTATAAGGATTCTGTTATTACGCTAAAATTCCTGTTGCAGGATATTGGATTTCAGAATGTGGCCATCGATGAAAATTACGATGAATTTACCCAGAATGCGGTTGAATCCATTCAAGCAAAGTATGGAATTCCGGTGGACGGCTATGTTGGCCCGCTGACCAAAATTATCCTGTACCGGGAAAAAAAATCGTTTCAGATGCCGCAGTTGTATGAATTCAGATAGTCCGATGCGGATAGAACACAAAAGCAAAAATATAGACGTTGAATAGACCTGGCCTATTAAAAATCGAATCGATTCGATATTCATAAAAACACGAAAATAGGATTCTTTTTTCGTGTTTTTATTCTTTTAAACATGGGCGCAACCGCTAATATCATATCGATAAAATGTTCATGAAATTTTAAGACCGGAGACCTTAAACATTTGAGTACGATTCTAAAAGCGCTAAAACGGGTTGACCAATCCACGCCGCCACCGGACGATCTGCAGCCCGGACCGTCGATGATTGATACGAAGAACGCCTTAAGGGGCCGTTTTCTTCGGATCTGGCTGCAGCGCAAAGCAATTGTGGCGCTTATCGTAGCGCTGGTTGGGATCGCAGCAATATGGCTGATCTACAGCCAAAAAGAGTGGCTCATATCCAAAATCAGCGAGCCGTCCAGTCACTCTGAAAAACCCCCGGTTTTCCAGGCTAAAATTGAGCCACCGACCCGCCGGCCCGAACAAACAGAGCCTCAGCAGGCGGCCCCGCAGGATCGGCAACAGACATCTGGCAACGCAACGACCGAGCGTGAACCTATCCGTGCGCAAAGGCCGCCGGCAACATCATCCCGCAGTGCGTCAGGTCAACAGCAACTGACCGATCAACCGACAACATTGAAACCGCAGGTCCGCACCCCGAAAACAAAATCATCTGCTAAATCGAGCATATCCGGCCGTCCCGCTGCCAAAGCCAGGGATTCCGGCCAACACCAAAAAAGGCCGCCCGCAAAGGCGCCGGCGAAGAAATCAGTATCAAGGAGCGTCTCGTCTGCGCGATCTTACCCGCGACTGGATAACGCCAAGTTGAAGCTGCAGGCAATTGCATGGTCAAATGTCGCTGCCGAGCGAATTGCGGTCATTAACGACCGTATTGTTCGTGAGGGCGAATCCGTAGATGACTATTCGATCAATCAAATCCGTCAGGAAGACGTCGTCGTAAATGACGGTGCCCGATTATGGCAGCTTGAATTTGGATTACGATAAGCAACTGCGCGACCCCTAGCTGTCTTCAATAGATGTCGGGCGGGTGCGCAAATCATCGATGTGTATGCCTATGGGGATTAAACACGTATTCAGTTCCGGCCGATCCGTTTGCCTTTTGCTGCTGATAGCTGTTCTGGCGGGCATGCTATTTGGCTTCAAGCCATTGCGCATACTCGAATACAAGGCATATGACTTGATATCGTCCCTGAGGCGACCGCAGGAAGGCATGCCGGTCATCATTGTCAGCATAGATGATATCAGCCTAAATAAATTGGGCGATTGGCCCTGGCCGCGTTCTTACATAGCAGAGCTCATCAACACCCTTTCAAAAAACGGTGCCCACACCCTGGGCATTTCAATTTTATACCGCAACCGGGAGCTGAATGCCGGCGGCAATGAAATTCAAAATCTAAGAGAAAGACTTCCCGAAAACCTGCCACCCGTTAAAAAACAAATCCTCAAAAAAATTGACCGACTGCTCGTACAAACGCAAAACCGTCTGGATCATGATTCCCGATTGATCACTGCTGTCCGAGCGGCGCATAATATCGTCTTGCCCATTCAATTCATTTTGAACGAGTCGGATAAAGCGACCGCACCCGCTCTGTCGGACTGGTTATTAATGAATTCACGCCAATTCCCTGTAGAAACCGCAGGGCAGAATATAGCGGTCAAAGCCGCCGCGTTCTTATCCAATATGCCCCCCAGCGCGACCATACAGGTCTCACAGGTTCAACAACCCTATCAGGAGCTATCAGGCAAATCGGGCGCTTTAGGCCACATCAACCTGATTGCCGATCCAGATGGCAAAGTTCGCCGTATGCCATTATTCATCCGCTTTCAAGACAGAAATTTTGCATCTCTGGCCTTGCAGGTTGCCATAAAATATTATGGCGCATCCATCCGAAGCGTTCGTGCGCATTCTTACGGTTTGAAAGTCAAACAACTGTCCGTGCCGACCATAGCGCCGCATCAGATGCTGATAGATTTCAGCGGCCGGGAAACCAACATTCAACGGATTTCAGCAATCGATTTAATTGAAGGCAGGATTGAACCTGAAAGACTTCGCAACAGGGCTGTTTTGCTCGGGCTGACCGCGGATGCATTTATCCCCCGCTATCAAATTCCGCGTCAGCGTAAAACCTCGAGTTTGGAAATAAGCGCCTGTGCGGTCGAAAACATCATCAATCGCAGACATATTTCAAGACCTTCATGGTTTGCGGCTCTGGAGATTTTGGTCCTTTTGTATTTTGGCTTCTTTTTGCTGGTGGTCATCCCCAAGGTGCCGCCGCGAATCGGGATGCTCATCTTCGCCATTTTTCTGACCATCTGGCTGGGCGTTGCCGTATTGTTGCTGGTGAGCCAGGGGCAATGGCTGTGCAGCATCACACCAACGCTGTTTGCCGCGACGGGCTTTATGATCACCGGCCGGCTGCGTATATCCGATGCCAAAAAAGATGAAAGCGTCGAATTAAACAAATCACTGGGGTTATCTTTGCAGGGTCAGGGTATGCTGGATATGGCCTTCGAAAAATTTTTGAAATGCCCGGTTACCGACAAATCGGTAAAAGCATTGCTTTATAACCTGGGGTTGGATTTTGAGCGCAAAAGAATGTTCAATAAAGCGCTGGCGGTTTACAACCATATTTTAAAGGCCGGTGCGTTTAAAGACATCAAGCGCAGAATAAAGCATTTGAAACAATTTGAGCAGACGCTCGCCATGCCTGTCGGTCAGAATAAAAAGGATGCCAGCCTTCTGTGGGCTGATTCCACCGCCAAGCCCACCCTGGGTCGCTATGAAATCATCGAAAAACTGGGTCATGGCGCCATGGGAACTGTTTACCTGGGCAAAGACCCGAGTATCAATCGTGAGGTGGCGATTAAAACGCTTAATTATGCTGAAGTCGACGCCCAGCAGCTAAATGAGGTGAAAGATCAATTTTTCCGGGAAGCCGAGGCCGCCGGCAAACTATCACACCCTCACATTGTGACCATTTATGATGTCGGCGAAGATCATGATATGGCTTACATTGCCATGGAGTTGTTGAAAGGCAGAGAACTGACCCATTTTTGTAAAAAAGACAGTTTGTTGGCAATCGATCGGGTCCTTCGTATTGGGCTTTCGGCGGCAGAGGCGCTTGCATATGCCCATCAGCAGGGTGTTATTCATCGGGATATCAAACCCGCCAACATCATCCTGCTGGAAAATGATCAAGTCAAAGTGGCCGATTTTGGCATCGCCCGGGTGATGAGTTCGTCAACCAAGACTGAAACCGGCATTATTTTCGGCACGCCCAACTATATGTCACCGGAACAGGTGGCCGGAAAAAAAGTAGACGGCCGCTCGGATCTGTTTTCACTCGGGGTTGTTTTATACGAAATGCTCAGCGGCCAAAAACCGTTTACAGGTGAAAATATCACGGCCTTGATGTATGCCATCACCAAAAGTAACTATGCCCCCCTGTCGCAGGTAGCGCCCCAAACACCTCAATGCTGTGTAAAACTGATTGATAAATTGTTGCGCAAAGCGCTCAGCAAGCGTTATCAATTCGCCGACCAGCTCATCAAACAAATCAATTTGTGCCGGCAGGAGATGAAAAATAGTTAACTTTTGCTGTGCCATTTGTGAAAACATGCTAAGATAATATTATGAAGGTGCGTCGGGTAAATTGACAGAATAAACCGGGAGGTCGCCAATATGTTAAAACTGGATTTAATGTTCAAGGATAAAGTTCTCAAGCATATCGAAACCGATCAAAGCGAAATCACTATCGGGCGCGGCAATAACAACGATATCATCATCGATAACCTGGCGGTCTCCAAAGAGCATGCCGCCATTGTCAAACTGCCGGACGGCTACGGGCTGGTCGACCTCAATAGCACCAACGGCACTTTGCTAAATGACAAAGACATTCAAAAAGCCAGTCTGGCCCCGCAAGATAGGATCACCATCGGAAAACATACCCTGATCATCAAGTCAACCGGTAGCCCCACGGCCGCTGCTTTAGACCTGGCGGACAAGACCGTAAAAGTGGCCACCTCCAAATAATATTCCCATCATGATTTTTGTCTTCAAGGCGAGCTTGCGGTTATCGATCGCCACACACTAGTCTCGTATCCCAGAAATAATTTACAAAATAAGCGCCGGTCATGTCATTATCTGAAAGGTGCTATGAATTCCAAAGTGCCGGTGCTCCGATATTTGGGATTCAACCTGCCATGGCTTGAGCCAAATGCTTCGGAGTCCATCATCCCAAATATCGGGGCACTGTATAGCCATGGGCCAATAATCGGCATATCGCCTTTCAGAAAATAACATGACCGTCTGGCAACGTGAGCGCAGGTATCTTTTGATTGAAATCCGGACAATATTGTAAATTATTTCTGGGACGGCACACTAGACCCGTTAGCATATTTTTTTATAGGTTGGATACACGTTGGGAGCTGATGAAATTCGCATCGGGCTAGCGCCGGCTGCTAGTGCAGGCAGCAAGGAACAATAGATTCCACTTGACTTGCGGCTGAAAATTGCGTGTAATTAGATAATATCACTAGATAAAGAGGCAACACGATGAAAATGTTTCCAATTGAAGTGGATGAAACCGTCTGGCATTATTTACAAAAACATGCCGAACCCTTTATCGACACGCCCAATTCAGTGCTGCGCCGTTTATTGCTCGGCACTAGCGCCCAACCCGCTGAAAAAGAGGGCGCGCCCGCTAGGCCCTCAGTAACCGTTGAGGGCACCCCCAAATCCCTGGCGCAGATTCTGGAAGTTATCTATGAGATCGAAATCAACGGCTGTTCACGAACCGAAGCCACCAACCGGGTGGCGGAAAACAGGGGCACAGCCCCGCAGACGGTCACCGATAAGTACTGCCGGCAGCTTGGCCAAAAAGCGCATGAAATCGATCAATTGCTGGCTGAGCCCGGTTACCGGCAGTTTAAGGAGCTCCTCAAAAGTAAATTTAGCGGACATCAGCGGATTATCGACGCCTATTTTGGCAGCCTAATGGTCGGGGCTGGGTAAACTGAGCGATCCGTTTTTACTGTTCGGTTGCAGACGCCTTCTTCTGATACAGCGGAGAAATATCGCGCAGGGTCGAGACCACCTCTTTGAGTGCCTTTAAAAACGTATCGATATCCGCTTCTGTGTTATCGATCCCAAAAGAAATGACCAGCGTTCCCTGAGCATCGGCATGACTGAGCCCCAGGGAGAGCAGTACATGTGATGCGCGCAGCGAACCGGTTGCGCAGGCTGAACGCGTCGATACAGCAATATTCTCATCATCGAGCATCAACATCACACTTTCCCCTTCAATATATTGGATTGAAATCGACACCAGGTTGGGCAAACTGTGTTTCGGATGGGTATTGACGATATATTCATAGATGTACTTGGGTAATTCAGTTATCAGCCTGTTATTCAGCTTGCGCAGATGCGCCAGTCGCTGGTCCATGTCCCGCAGGGCAATCTCTGCTGCTTTGCCGGCCCCAATGATGCCCACCAGGTTTTCAGCACCGGCGCGCTTATTATTTTCCTGAACACCGCCATCCAGGAGCGGAAATATACGCGTGCCACGACGAATATAAAGACCGCCGACACCGGTCGGACCGTAAAACGTATTGGCGGCAAAACTGAGTAAATCCACCCCTAACTTTTGAACATCCATCGGAAGCACACCAACTGAATCTACCGCATCGGTATGAAAGATCACCTTTTTTTCACGCGTAATTTTTCCGATTTCTTCAATGGGTTGCAGAGTGCCTGTTTCGTTATTGCTGTGCATAACGGACACCAGAATCGTTTCCTTGCTGATGGCATCGGCCACATCCTGAGGCTTGACGCGCCCATTCGAATCAACCGGTAATGAAGTAACGGCAAACCCGGCGGACTTGAGACGGCGCAAACTCCGGATGACCGCGTTGTGTTCGATATTGGATGTAACGATATGCTTGCCTTTATCTTCGTTCGCCATAGCCACGCCTTTGATGGCGTGATTGACCGACTCGGTTCCACCGGAGGTAAAAACAATTTCCTTGGGGGTATTACAATTCAGTAGCCGGGCCACCGATTCGCGCGCCTTCTGTAGTTCTGCCGCAGCTTCTTCACCGGATTTATGCTGACTGGCCGGGTTGTGATAATCTTTTTCGATGGCATCGATCATCACTTTTTTGACTTCGGGTATTAACGGTTTTGCCGATATGTGGTCCAGATTGATAACGTTCATAATCGCCTACCTTAGATGAGCGCCAATATTTTAATGTTCTTCTTCGAGACTGGATTGGCATGCATCACAAAATGTGATGTCCGGCTGGATTTCGATATCACAATAGGGACAATAGCATTTTTGCCCGTGTGAATGTTCATGTTTCTCTTTGCGTATGGGTTGCGGTCGCTTCACACCCGCTAATCTATCCTCATAGTCCTGGATGGCCAGCTGTAACGCATCAGCCCCCAGATTTGAGCAATGCAGCTTATTTTTCGGCAGACCCTCCAGCGCCGCCGCGACATCCTTGTTGGTCAGTTTCTTGGCTTCGTCCAGGCTTTTGCCCTTGGCGATTTCGGTGATCATGCTGGATACGGCAATCGCAGACCCACAGCCAAAAGTTTGGAACTTTATATCGTCAATTTGATCTTCCTTGATCTTAAGATAGATCGTCATCATATCACCACATAGGGGATTGCCGACTTCACCTACACCGTCGGCATCTTCAATGACACCGACATTGCGTGGATTGCGGAAGTGATCCATAACCGTTTTATTGTACATTCTAAATTCCTCCTTGAAAATTTGTACAGCGAGAGCGAACGGGGTGTCACTGGCCGGAAAAATCAACCCGTTTCCAGTATTCACAATTTAAGAACAATCCATAATAAATAACGTCCCATTGCGCTTAACGCAATTGGATTATTAGAAGTTATCTCAAAAATAGTAGATCACGCTCAAGGGCAAGGCGAAAATCGATTCAAAAGTGGAGCATACACGATAGTATTCGAGCATTTTGAATCGGTTT
>CAZJHF010000062.1:0-11589 GCA_964545505.1 uncultured Desulfobacterales bacterium
AAAGAAATGGGTCATATTTTCAACCCTTAGCATGGACATGCGATACCTCTTTCTAAAACCTATCTTAAAAATGCGTCTAAGTGTCAAGGGCTGCGTTGTCCCGCGAATTGAAATCCTCACGTACGCCGTGTATGCTCCATTTTCAATTCACAGGAAGCCTGGCCCTGAACCCTAATCCCCTATTTTTAAGATAGGTTTAATTATTCCCATTTTGCAAAAACAATTGGGAGTTACCCGTTATGGTTTATTCGTTATTGGTTAATCGTTTGTCAGGAATGAAATCAAAAACCCCTTTTAGCCTATAATTTGGCCTAATAACGAACAACCCATAACCACTAACGCCGAATTGAGCGCTGTGCGTTCAATTAGGATGTTCTATCCTTTGGCTGCACCAGCTTGCGGACATCAAACTCCTTGAAGGCAATCAGACCGGTTGGCCTGAAGATCATCACCAGTATCAGCAGCAACGGGATGATGATCCATTTAAATATTTCCAGTGGCCGCAGAGCCTCTCCGAGCAAACTGATACTGGTGGCGCCTACAATGGCGCCGTATACGGAATTCAACCCCCCGAAATAAACCATCGCCAGCACTTCGGCCAGCTTTTGAATACCAAATGTACTGGGATTGACATAGCGAAGCACATGCGCAAATAAACCGCCGGCAACCCCAGCCCAGAAAGCGGCGAACAGAAATGCCACAAATTTGGTGCGGCGGGTGTTGACCGTCATGGCATCTGCAGCCATCTCGTTATCGCGCACCGCGTTCAGCGCTTTACCCAGCGTGGAGCGTACAAAGTTATTTATGATCCAGACGCAGATCACCGTGGTCCCAAAAACCATCGGTAAATTAGCCCAGTCCGGCTGACTGCCCAGCCCACGAGGCCCCCCAACGACTTCCAGATTTTCAATTAAGCTTTTAACGATAAACAAAAATGCCAGGGAGATAATGGCCAGATAATCGCCCCGGGTACGAAATGACGGTATGGCCACCACCATCGCGCCGATAGACGCTGTCACGCCACCCAGAAACAGCGCGATCGGAAAAAAGAAGGGCCCGATGGCCGGCGGCAGCAGGGCTGCACCAAAGATTTTATCGTTTACGAAAAGGGACACCGTAAAAACAGATGTGGCATAAGCGCCTAATGCCATAAATCCGGGATGCGAACACGAAAATTCGCCCATATAGCCGTTTATGACATTCAAGCTCAAGGTGACCATGACCGCAATTAAGGTCAATTTGACCACCAGAACCCGATAATCGCTCATTCCGGACCACAGGTGCAGTGCCAGATAAAGCAGCGCCAGGTGGATCAATATAGAAAAAACCGTCGAAAATTCAGCCAGAGTAGCCGCCAGCCAATTCAATGCGGCCGCACCAAAGCGTGCAATCAGGCCGATGGGCAGAAGATAGATGAGCACTAAATATAACGCCGCACCGGGAATCAACAGCGGCTTTTTGAGCATAATAATAAAGCCGAACAGGACCGGCGCTTTGGGCAATCCCAGGCCGCGGGCCAATGGAGTGCCAATCGCCATTTCCAGGCCCACCGCAATCAGAGCCCCGATAAGCCAGGCCAGCAGCGGAACCTTGGACACCCATACCCGTATGTTTAGCTTTGACCAAATCGAGGGCGGTGACAACTTTTCGCTCGTTTCTTCCATATCCAATCCTTGTTTATCGCAAATCTTAGCTGTTGAAACGATGGCAACAGCCCCGCCCGATCTTTTACAGCCTCAGGCGCGCGCTGTAAGCTTCCCCAAAAAAACCATGAGGCCTAAAAACCAGGATCAGCAAAACAATCGAATAAGCGATCAGATCGCGAAAGGTTGAGGGCACAAACGGTATCATGGGCACAAAAATTTCAATAAAACCGAGCAAAAACCCGGCCAGAGTGGCTCCGATGATCGAGCCCCGGCCCCCCAAGATTGCCGCGACAAATGCTTTCCAGCCGATCAAGATCCCCATGTAGGGATCCAGCACCGGATAGGCCACCCCGAAAAGAATACCGGCAGCAGCGGCCAGTGCCGATCCCAGGGCAAACGTCATGGCCGCCATGGTGTTCAGCGGCACACCCATCAGCGGCACCACCACATAATCAAACGCCATGGCGCGCATGGCCATCCCGTAACGCGTGTGGCGGATAAACTGGTGCAGTGCGGTGGCCAATCCTAAAGAGACCACCACGATCATAATCTTTTTATTGGTGACAAAAACACCGCCCATGTCATAGGTGACGGTGTTGATCAGGGACGGAAAACTGACACGCTGGGCACCCAGCAGGATCAGGTTGCCGGTTTCCAGGATAATACCGATCATCAATCCCGTAATGGCGGCCGACGCCCGCGGCGCATCCCGCAAAGGGCGGTAGCCGATGCGCTCTACAATCATCCCCACAAAAGAGGTTAAAAACATGGAGAAAAGAATGGTCAATACCAGGATCAGCCAGCCGGGCAGCGCAAAAGCGCCCATGGCGGTGAGGGCAATCAGGGCCGAAGCCACGCCAAACCCGATATAGGCCCCCACCATAAAAATATCGCCGTGGGCGAAGTTAAACAGCATCAGGATGCTGTAAACCATCGAATAGCCCAGGGCGATAAGTGCATAAAAGCTTCCCCACTGCAAGGCATTGATCAGGTTTTGCAACAGTATCATACGATAACCCTTGTTCTCCTAAAAAGGCGGGCTCAGGGCGCAAAGCCCTGTCCCGACCTTTTCACAACTCACGGTTCAAAAGTTCCGCCGGATGCGGTTCTGGTGTCTGGTGTCAGGTATCAGAATTGGCACCGCTGACACCTGAACACTGGCACCTGAAACCATTAAAGACGGTATGCTGAAACGGTTAGCAGCTTAATTAGGTTTTACGGACACACTGATTTGTAGAACTCGAATTCACCGGCATCACTGATGCGGACCACCACGGCACATTTAACCGGATCGCCTTCTTCGGTGAATGTCATCTGACCGGTAATTCCATCAAAATCTTTGATTTTGGCCAGTTGATCGCGCACTGCGGCACGGTCCTTTTTGATGTCACCGGTCAATCCACCGGTATTTTGAATCGCCTGTTGCAGCAAACGGATGCTGTCCCAGGTCAAAGCGCCGACATCATCGGGCACGTACCCGTGATTTTTATTGTAACGGTCAATAAATTCTTTGGTGGCACCGGTCGCACCGGCGGCCGCATAATGCGTGCTGAAAAACAGCCCGTAACAGTCTTTACCGCAAAGCTTGACGGTCTCGGCCGAACCCCAGCTGTCACTGCCGACAATAGGCTTATCCCAGCCCAGTTGATGGGCCTGTTGAACGATCAAAGCGACTTCGTTGTAGTACTGGGGTGTAAACAGCACCTGGGCATCCGAGTTGTTGATCTTGGTCAGCTGGGAACTGAAGTCGGTATCCTTGGTGGTAAAGCTTTCAAAAGCCACCACTGAGCCGGGGCCGTTATTTTTCTCCCAGGCCTCTTTGAAAAACTCGGCCAGGCCTTTGGGGTAGTCGCTGGCCACATCATAGAGCACCGCCGCCTTGGTGAACCCGAATTCGTCCCGGATAAAATTCGCGGCCACCGGTCCCTGAAACGGATCGAGGAAACAGCCGCGAAAGACATACGGACGATCTTTGGTCGTATCGGGGTTGGTCGACCAGGGGCTGATCATCGGTGTGCCGAGTTCATTGGATTTTCCACCGGCCGGAACGGCCTGCTTGGATGATTGCGGCCCGACAATCGCCAGGACTTCATCCTCGGTGATCATCTTGGTGGCGACTTTAACCGCCGATTCCGCTTTGGATTCATTGTCTTCGACGACCAGTTCAACCTTATATTTTTTGTCACCGACCTGAAGTCCCCCGGCGCCATTGATGTCTTCCAGCCACATCTCGGCTGCAAACTTGCTGCCCTCACCCACTTTGGGGATGTCACCGGTAATGGGGGCATTAAGGCCGATCTTGATGGTTTCCGGCCCTTTCGGCCCGCAGGCATAAAACGCCAGAACCACCGTGATACAAAGAATAATACCGGTTAATAAAAATCCTTTTTTCATTGCAAACCTCCTTTTCACTTCGATGAGTATTTAGGTTTAGGGATCATGTGCAACTGTGTCGGAAAGGTCTTAAAAATGATTGGGTCCATAACACATGGTGTTTTTTTTTTCAACTTTATTCACTTAAAAATGAGATTGCGTTCATGGCCCGGGCGGCTGATCAGAACAACAGATACACGCATCCGCCTGATAGATAATAAGCACCGTGACCATTTAGGTCATCCGCTGAACTTTAAAATGTTGCGTTGCGCGAAACGCATCACTAAATCAAAAAATTATTACCATAATTTTGAAGATATCATGAAAAAATTAAAAATTAATTGACAGAATCAGCAATTTTTTTTAAATATTTTATATTTCGGTGTCATCTTCACTGATAGGAGGCACATGAACATCGATAAAACCAACCTGGCCATTATCAAACATCTTCGCAACGGCCGAAAATCATACCAGAAAATTGCCCGCGAGCTTGCCTTATCTGAGAACACGGTCCGAACCCGCGTTCAAAAATTAATGGAAAAAGGTATTTTAGACATCAGCGGGGTGATCAATCCGGAAGCCATGCAAGGGCATCGCGTCGTGATTGTGGGGGTTAAGCTGCAGAGCATGGATCTGGTCAACAAAGGCAAAGAATTTAGCAGGCTGAAGGGCGTCGTTTCGGTCAGTGTGGTCACAGGGCGTTTTGACCTGATTCTAATGGTTTTGTTGAAGTCTGGATTCGGATTGCTGGAATTTTATACCGAGGAAGTTTCCCGGATCAAGGAAGTCCAATCCGTAGAAACATTTGTGGTGTACAAAAGCTATAATTTAAAGGTACCCTACGTGCTGGAATAGATATAGCGACTATTCGGCAGTAAAATAAAATAATATAATCACGAAAGCACGAAACCTGAGAACGCAAGAAATAATAGGACTTACTCTTTTTCGTGTTTCTGCAATTTCGTGCTTTCGTGGTGAAAAAAATCAAGGAGGACAGACATGAAAGAACTCAATGAACTCAATTTCCCCGCTGATGTACGCTATGCCAAATCTCATGAATGGGCGCGCACCGAAGGTGACACGATAAAGATCGGCATTTCGGATTACGCCCAGGACCAGCTCGGCGATATCGTCTTTGTGGAATTTCCGGAGGTTGGTGACACATTCGGTCGGGGCGAGGAGTTTGGTACGGTGGAGTCCGTCAAAGCGGTTTCCGAGCTTTACTTGCCGGTCGCCGGTGAGGTGATGGCCATAAACAACACCCTGGAAGATGCTCCTGAAAAGGTAAACAATACGCCCTACGGTGATGGATGGATGCTTGAAATCAAAGCGGATAATCCGGCTGAAATGGATGACCTGATGGACAATAATGCTTACCTTGAATCGCTGAAAGGATAATCCCCATGCGTTACTTACCCCATACTCCGGAAGATATCGCCACCATGCTCAAGGAAGTCAAGATTGACAGCCTTGAAGGCCTATTTGCTCATATCCCGGAAGATTGCCGCCGCAAAGAAGCGCTAGACATTCCGGCAGCGCTTACGGAATGGGAATTAAACGACCACATGGATAAACTGGCCCATACGATGGCAACCGCACCCGAATACAAGGTGTTTCTGGGCGGCGGCAGTTATCGGCATTACGTTCCGGCAGCAGCATCTTTTTTGGCCGCTCGATCGGAATTTGTCACCGCCTACACCCCCTATCAGCCTGAGGTCAGTCAGGGCACGCTGCAGGCCATCTATGAGTATCAGACACTGACCGCCCGGTTGCTGGGCCTGGAGGTGGCCAATGCATCGCAATATGACGGCGCCTCCGCGCTGGCTGAGGCAATGCTGATGGCCATCCGCGTTTCACGCAAAAAAACGGTCGCGGTTTCACGCGCCGTGCATCCGATGTATCGTCGGGTGCTGGCAACATATTTTGAGCCCACCGAGTTCAACATCATAGAGCTGCCGTATCTTTCAGACGGCACCACAGATATAGGCGCACTGAAAGATATGGACGACCTGGGGGGGGTGGCCGTGCAATCACCGAATTTTTTTGGCTGCATGGAAAACCTGGAAGCCATCAAGTCTTCACTGCAGGGCAAAAAATCGCTGCTGGTGGTATGTTTCAGTGAGCCGCTGGCATACGGCCTGTATAAAAGCCCGGGGCACAGCGGCGCCGATATCGCCTGCGGCGAAGGGCAGAGTTTGGGCATCCCACCCACCTTCGGCGGCCCGGGCCTGGGGATGTTTGCCGCCAAAATGAAATATGTCCGCAACATGCCGGGGCGTCTGGTGGGTCAGACCGTTGACAAGGAAAGCAACCGGGGCTATGTGCTCACACTTTCCACCCGTGAGCAGCATATCCGCCGCGAGAAGGCCACCTCCAATATTTGTACCAACCACAGTCTGTGTGCCCTGGCAGCAGTAATGTATATGGCCTCATTGGGTGGCTCCGGTTTTAAGGAATTGGCTCGGCTCAATTACGATAAGGCCGAGTACTTCAAAGACGCATTGCAGCAGGCCGGATTCAAGTTGCCATTTTCCCGGCCGACCTTTAATGAATTTGTGGTGGCGTTTCCGGATGGCTTTGAAAAAACCTATCGAGACTTGTTGCAGAAAAAAATTATCGCCGGCCTGCCGCTGGTCGATTTTTATCCAGAGCTAAAAAATCATTACCTACTGTGTGCAACCGAGACAACGGCCCGGGACGATATGGATGCCCTGGTCAAGGAGATCAAACAATGAAAGAAACCTTAGGCACTATGGGATTGATTTTCAATGAGCCCTTGCTGTGGGACAAAGGGAAAAAAGGTCGTAGCGGTTTTTCGCTTCCCCGGCGCGATGTGGCCGAACATCCGGTCGATAAACAGTTAGCAGGTTCCGGTCCGGATTTTCCGGATCTGAGCGAAGTTGATGTTGTGCGTCACTATATCCGCCTTTCACAATGGAACTTTTCCGTTGATTCGGGCATGTACCCCCTGGGCTCGTGCACCATGAAATATAATCCCAAAACCAACGAAATACAATCCGCCCGGTCGGGGCTTGCGCAGGCACACCCACTGCTTCCGCCGCATTTGTCACAGGGGGCGCTTCAGCTGATATATGAGCTTGAACAATATTTGACCGAAATCACCGGCATGGATGCCACATCCTTGCAGCCAGCCGCCGGCGCGCAGGGCGAGCTCACCGGCATGCTATTGTTTTATGCCTATCATAAAAGCAAAGGCGCACCGCGCTCCAAAATCATTGTCCCGGATACGGCCCACGGCACCAACCCGGCCAGTGCGGCGCTGTGCGGATATCGCTCCGTTCCAGTCAAGTCAAATGAGAGAGGCGTGCTTTCGCCCCAGGCGGTTGAAAATATCATGGATACGGACACCGCTGGCATCATGGTCACCAACCCCAATACCCTGGGTCTTTTCGAAGAAAACATTAAAGCGGTTTCCGATATCGTTCACGCCAAAGGCGGCCTGGTTTACGGCGATGGCGCCAACATGAATGCCATTATGGGAATCGTCAACATGGGCGAGCTCGGCATTGACGTGTTACACCTCAATTTGCACAAAACTTTCTCCACTCCGCATGGCGGTGGTGGACCCGGTTCGGGGCCGGTATGTGTTGGCAAGCATCTGGAACCGTTTTTACCGGTGCCACGGGTGATCAAGCAAAAAGAGCGCTATGTCCTGTCGGAAGATTTCCCCGAGAGCCTGGGAAAAATTCATGCTTTTTACGGTAATGTGGGTGTGATGATTCGCGCTTACAGTTACATTCTCAGTATGGGGCCTGAGGATCTGAAAAAGGCCAGCCAGCTTGCTGTTTTAAATGCTGCTTATATCAAAGATCAGTTAAAAGGAACCTTTCATCTGCCCTACGATCGGCCGTGTATGCATGAGTGTGTCTTTTCGGATAAATTCCAGGAGCCATACAAGGTGACCACCCTGGACATGGTCAAGCGATTGATGGATTACGGGTTTCATCCCCCGACAATTTATTTCCCGCTGGTGGTCCCCGGCGCCATCATGATCGAACCGACCGAAACCGAATCCAAAGAGGATATCGATCTGTTCATTGAATCCATGAAAACCATAGCCAGGGAAGCAAAAGAAAATCCGGAATTGCTGCATGCGGCTCCCCGAAAAACCAAACGCAAAAGACTCGATGAAACCCTGGCGGCACGAAAACCGTGTCTGACGGGATAGGTTGGTTGTCCGTAGTCAGTGGTCGGTTGCGGGTAGATAGCTGATCATTACATGTAAAAATGACAACAATCAAAAATATAAAAAATACGGCCTGTAACAGTCACCTACTGTCAACCCATGACGGTGCAACAACGGACAACGGACGACAAACAACGGGCGCAAAGGCGTGGTTGAGTTTTGATTTTGAGCGCCTGGATTACCATAAAGCGTGGGAGCTGCAAGAAAAAATCATCATGGCCCGCCGGGCAGGCATTCTGCAAAACGACCTCGTTTTGTTCTTAGAGCATCCGCCGGTTTTTACTTTGGGCCGCAGGGGGGGTCGGGAATGCATGCTGGTGTCGGATGCGTTTCTTAAGAAAGCCGCTATTCCGATCATCCAGGTGGAACGCGGCGGCAATATCACGTATCATGGGCCGGGGCAGCTGGTGGTATATCCGATTGTGGATTTACAGGCGGCCAGGATAAAGGTCGTTGATTTTGTCAGTGGCCTGGAAGACGTTATGCTGCAAACCATTGATAGATGGGGCATCACCGCCGAGCGCAATGATGCCAACCGGGGCATCTGGGTCGGCCCAAAGAAAATGGGCAGTATCGGAATTGCGGTTCGCAGGGGCATCAGCTTTCACGGCCTGGCATTAAACGTCCAAACGGATTTAACGCCTTTTAGCTGGATTCAGCCCTGCGGCCTGCAGGGGGTGAGTATGACCAGCATGCAGCTTGAAAGCACGCAAACTTTATCGATGCAACAGGTGCGCTCAGTCATAAAAAGACAGTTTGAAGTGGTATTTGGTATTCAAATGGTTCCGCGAACCCAGATTGAATTGGAAACATTATTGAAACACCCAGCTTTAAAAGCCAGTATTTAGTGTTTTGTGTTTCGTGTTTGGTGTTTGATCTTATCATCAGCTAACCGCACCTAACACCAAATACAAAACACTAAACACCAAAAACAAACATAACAATGACAAACCAACCGCAACAGAAGCCACCATGGCTAAAAAAACGATTACCCACCGGTTCGACCTATGAAAATGTGAAAAACCTGATTGGCAAGGACCGGTTGCACACCGTATGTCAGGAAGCCCGCTGCCCGAATATCTGGGAGTGCTTCTCCCAGCGGACAGCAACGTTTCTAATTTTGGGATCGCGCTGTACGCGTGACTGCCGGTTCTGCTCAGTTGCTCAGGGACCTGCTGGTCTGCCCGATCCAGCCGAACCGGGCAGAGTGGCTGCCGCCGCCCAGCAGATGGGTCTTAAATATGTGGTAATCACCTCGGTGACACGCGACGACTTGCCGGATGGCGGAGCCGCCTCTTTTGCACAAACCATCGGTGAAATCCGGCAGCAGATTCCCGCAGCGATGATCGAAGTTCTGGTACCGGACTTTCAGGGTGACGCTGATGCGCTGCGAACCGTCCTCAAAGCCCGGCCGGATGTGCTCAACCATAACATTGAAACCGTGCCCCGTCTGTATCCGCTTGTCCGACCACAAGCCGGTTACAAGCGTTCTCTGCAGTTGCTTGAACGGGTGTACCGGTTTGACAAGCAAATACCGACCAAATCGGGCTTAATGCTGGGGCTGGGGGAAACTTCAACCGAAATCCGCTCAACATTAGACGATCTGGTTGATGTCGGCTGCCGCATTTTAACCATCGGTCAGTATCTGCAGCCCTCAAAAGCACATTTGCCGGTCAAGCGGTTTGTTGCCCCCGAAGAATTTGAGCAATGGCGGCAGATTGCCATGGAGATGGGCTTTGCGAAGGTTGCCAGCGGCCCATTTGTTCGCAGCTCATACCACGCCAAGGAGCTTTATCAGGCGGTTGGACCCATCGTCTTAAAACGCAATTCCGCTGAACAATAGGCGCAATCTACCGACCTGCAAGAAGAAGCGGATTCATTTCGATAACGAGGTGCACATTTGGATACAGCGCCGCTTTGGGCCGAAATCGATTTAAACGCCATTGCCCACAATGTCCGGGAGTTACGCCAAATCACACGGCCAGAAGCCCGTTTGATGGCGGTTGTCAAGGCCAACGGCTATGGCCATGGCGCCGTTGAAGTCAGCCGGTGCGCCCTGCAAAATGGTGCTTCGATCCTCGGAGTGGCCCGCATCGAAGAGGGGATTCTAATTCGCAAGGCCGGCATCAGCGTACCGATTCTGGTTTTCGGCTATACCCTCCCCCAGCAAGCCGGTGATCTGTTGCACTATGATCTGACCCAGAGCGTTCATACAATCGCATCTGCACAACAATTGTCACAGATAGCGGCATCTTTAGCGGATACCATAAAGATCCATTTGAAGGTTGACACCGGCATGGGCCGGCTGGGTCTGTTGCCCCAAAATTTCCAGTCCGATCGTCCGGAAAAGATCGATATGGATACGGTTGCCGAAACGCTGTCCATAGCCGGCCTGGAGGGACTTGAGCTGGATGGTATCTTTACGCATTTTGCATCCGCCGATAGCGCCGACAAGGCCTATGCCGAATACCAGCTCGATCTTTTCTTAAACTACCTCAGACGCCTGCAAAATGCCGGTTTGAATCCAGCGCTGAAACATGCCGCTAACAGCGGTGCGCTGATTGATATGCCCCGCTCCCATCTTGACCTGGTGCGACCCGGCATAGCGATCTATGGGCTTTATCCATCAGATGAAGTTGATCTGCAACGGATTTCACTCAAACCCGCCATGGCGTTGAAGTCACAGATTATTCAGCTTAAAAAAGTTCCTGCTGGATTCAACATCAGCTACGGATCGACCTATACAACTCGACATCCCACAACGATTGCGACCGTCCCCATCGGCTATGCCGACGGGTTAAATCGTCGGCTATCCTCGCACGGCCAGATGCTGGTTGGCGGACAGCGCGTGCCCATCGTGGGACGGGTTTGCATGGATCTAACGATGCTGGACGTCGGAAACGTTAAAAACGTTCAAATGGGTGACGAGGTTGTCGTCTTTGGGCAACAGGGCAATGAAACCCTGAGTGTCGATGAAATGGCGGCAATGCTGGATACCATCAATTATGAAATCGTTACCGGCATATCCGCCCGCGTCCCGAGAATCTATTTAAAGTACCGAAAGATTTAAAAGTTAGGTTTGACCATTTAGTAAGTCACAAAACTTTTTATAATCACGAAAAAACGAAATTAAAAAAACACGAAAAATTATTATTTTTTTCGCGCTTTCGATGTTTCGTGCTTTCGTGATAAATTTTTATTTATGGGATCCGGTGTAACGCGGAAGGTCCGCTTCGCTCGAACCCACTTTTTCAAATTAGGGTATTATAGAATCAACTTTTGGGGAAAATGCCTTGCCGTACTTTACGACCCCCGACAACTGTAAGCTCTATTACGCCATCGCAAACTTCAAAGCCGACCGGC
>CAZJHF010000062.1:11689-13290 GCA_964545505.1 uncultured Desulfobacterales bacterium
ACCCCCGACAACTGTAAGCTCTATTACGCCATCGCAAACTTCAAAGCCGACCGGCCGGTGATGGTTCTTTTAAACGGAACCGGCCAGACAACAATTTACTGGGAGCTGCATGCAGCGGCATTCGCCAAACAATATCGGGTGCTGCGCTATGATGCCCGGGCCCAGGGAAGAAGCGATATTGGAAGGTGTTCACTTTCAGCTGAGATTCATATTGACGACTTACAACACTTGCTCGCACAATTGAAAGTGGCAAAAGCCCATCTGGTCGGCATCAGTCATGGCGCTTATATCGCCTTAAAGTTGGCAGCCACCGTGCCACAACAGGTCAGCCAGCTGGTGCTGTGTAGCATCGGCCACGATTCACATGCTTACGTTAGGCAAATTACCCACGCCTGGCTGCAAATTTTAAAGCACTCAGACCTTGAAACCACGGCATGGGCGATGATGCCACTGGTCTTTGGCAGGCAATTTTTATGGCAAAACCGGGAAATCGCCAGCAAAATCATTGCCGCCATCGCAGCCCGCAATGATAAAGCGGCACTGATGGCGCATTTAAAAGCCATATCCGCTTACCCGTCGCCAGAAACATATGTTCGATCAATTCAATGCCCTACCCTGGTTATCTCCGGCTCCGATGACGCGATTGTCAGCCCCCTGGATGCCCGGCAATTGGCAGAAGATTGCCACGGACGCCACGAAATGCTTCCGCAAACCGGTCACAGTATCCCCGCTGAAGCCCCGGCCCTGTTCCAGCAGCTCATATTCGATTTCTTCAATCAGCCGTAACCCGCCGTATCTGGCGCATAGACATCCAGCATGTCATTCAGGTTGCAACATGCAGTTAGTTGTGTCTATAGTACGATTTTCCTTTTTTAAGTCTGAATTTCACGACCCCCTTCAAGGTAAGCCGAAATGCGAGAAATCATCCTGATCAATGTAACCGGCAAGGATAAACCCGGATTGACAGCCAGTTTGACCGGCATTCTGGCCAGATACAAAGTCGTCATTCTGGATATCGGCCAGGCCGTCATCCACGATTATTTATCACTGGGAATTCTGGTTGAAATCCCGGCCGCGTATAAATCTTCATCCATCCTCAAAGATCTCTTGTTTGAAGCACATAAATTGGGCATTCAAATTCGGTTTACCCCGATTGAGGAGGCGCTATACAAAAACTGGGTCGCGCAGCAAGGAAAAGAGCGCCGCATTGTCACCCTGCTGGGCCGGCAAATAACCGCCAAACAGCTTTCCAAAGTAGCGGCTGTCATTGCCCATAATAAATTAAACATCGATGTTATCAATCGCCTATCCGGTCGCATGTCGGTAAACAACGGCGGTGCCGCGCAAACAGCCTGTGTGCAGATTACAGTTTCCGGCAAGATTAATGACCCTGGTGTGTTAAGGGGGCAGCTACTTAAAATTCACGCAGATACCGGCATCGATATCTCCTTTTATGTCGATGATATTTACCGCCATGCCCGCCGACTGGTGGTCTTCGATATGGATTCAACCTTGATCCAGGGCGAAGCCATTGATGAGCTTGCCGATGTGGCCGGCATCGGCGACCAGGTGGCGCAAATTACCCAAGCCGGCATGCAGGG
>CAZJHF010000063.1:0-13281 GCA_964545505.1 uncultured Desulfobacterales bacterium
TTGGCTCTGCCTTTTTTTCTCATGGCTCCCTGAATGCCGTTGTTCTCGTGCGTGGTCATTCGCCTAAGTAGTTTGAAGCCCGCAGGGGAAGATGCACGCACATTCGAGAGACCAAGAAGATTGTGATCATTTTTCCTATATAACTATACAAATAGCATGCCAGTTTCAACGCAACACATCAAATTAATCTAAATTATATATAATTACAGAATATTAGGATATAATTAAACCTAACAAGGACGGTGGAATATGTCATTTTATTCACAGCGAATTGTGAAAATTTTTACATATTTGCCAATTTTTTGACGGAATCAACACGACGGGTGGGGGCAATTTTAAAAAAGGCGCGCAGGAGCGCCCTTGCTTTGAAAAACGGCTCGCTGGTCTTTCTTTTAATGCATCGCTATTTCACAAATGGAAAAATATCTGTATATCCAGCAATATCCGTTATTAAGAGAATCAGGAAGACAACGAACACCACAATCAAAAGCGTTGTAAGAAAACTATCGCCGCCAGCAGGGAGTTCCTGCAATTGATCGGCAGCCCTGATGGCCTCCTGATCGGTGAGACTATCAAGGCGGTTTTTCGCTTCCTGCGGATCAATGCCCTGTGATACCAGCATGCTTTGCACGTCTGCGCGGGTCAGCAGGTTTTGAAGAAAGCTGCGTGCATCCAATGCGCGCTCAGCGTCTACAACCGTTTCGGTTCCAACCATGGCTGCCATGGCAGATTGAAACGGTCCAGAGAGCATCAACATAAAAATAGCCATAAAACAACTGATCGGTTTAGCACTGGAACGAATATACCTCATATTGGGTCTCCTCCTTTATTAAAGCTATGTTGAGCGCTTGTCGAGGTTGCCGTAGCTACACGGAAAATGGCGTTTCGCTATAGTTTTCTATGCGGAACGGCATTTGACACAGTAGATGCGGTAAGATCGGCAAGCCCGCAGGGTTTCAAATTTTAGTGGTTGTTAAAAAACATTCTGGTATTCAAATGTTTTTCTACAACCACTTATGCCGCAATTCCTAATTTTACGATTATTTGGATAAGCGGTAAAAATATTAAATTTAATAGAATTCCTTAAATTATATATATTTGTTCCATTTTTTAATTTGAAACGCTCAATTTAGGCAACAGTGGAGCCTTTATAGTGAATCCAAAAATGGTTGTCAAATCCTTTGCCGTGGCTTGATACGTTTTGCCAGCTACCATCCTGACGGGCAAATGCGGATAGCAAATAAGATGGCCCATTCAGCGGTATTCAGATAGCCGTTTTTGCCTCCTTTTCTGCCTGGGCCTTTCTATGATATAGTTTCGATTAAAGGGTCAATATATCGCCAAACAAAAGCACTTTATGATGAAAGCTGCATCAATTACCATTTTGATTTTGAGTTTAATCCTGCCGGCGGGAAGCTACTGCTTTTCTGAGCCGCACGCTGACCATCTGAGCGCTGGTTTGAATTTGCGTGTTTCGGCTGCTGCCCCGGATGCGGCAGATGTCAGTGGCGCAGAGGCAGAAGTTGCGCATGAGGCTGTGCGCTGGTATCCCCGACAGCAAAATACGAATTTGAAAGGAGTGGCGCTGGTTATTCATGGCCTCAACTGTCGGCCGGAGAAAATGGAGCCTATTATCGCAAAGCTGAATGCCAGCGGAATTGACTGCCTGAATTTGTCTTTGCGGGGACATGGCCCGAATTATTCGCCAATCGATAATACTGAAAACGATGTGGCGCGCATGGTCGCATTCAAATCGGTATCCTATCCGCTCTGGAAAACCGAAGCGTACACCGCGTATGGGTTTGCGAAGCAGAGAAGCAAACGATATGGCGTGCCTCTGTTCCTCATTGGTTTTTCAATGGGTGGGCTTCTGGGTGTCGATCTGATGACGTCGAATCCAAATGTCAAATTCGACAAAATGGTGCTGTTTGCGCCAGCAATTGCCATGCTCCAGAGAAATTATCTGATACAATTTTTTGCGCCCTTCCCTAATCTTGTTATACCGAGCGCCGGGAACCAGGCCTATCTAGCCAATGATGGAACCCCCATGGCAGCCTACAATGCGCTGTTTGACATGCATGCGCATTTTGAAGACCATCTGGATCCCAGGAAAATAAATGTGCCCACCGTTGTCTTTATTGCTGAAAAGGATGAACTTGTTTCGTATACCGGTATACAGCAAATAGTTCAAAATCAGGATCTGGATCAATGGCGGATTTATGCGGTCAAAAAAGATAACACTGCAAGCGAGGTTGACATGCACCACCTCATTATTGACGCGGCATCGGTTGGAAACTCCATGTGGCAAACGATTGCGGACGTCACCCGCATGCACCTCTTAAGCAGGCAGCCCTAATAGCCGGAATCATTCAACCATGCCGGGCTGCCACAGGTAATAAAAACCGGCCTGATGAAATGTGAGGGAGGCGGGAAGGCCCAGAGATACCAGTGGGACCCCCTGGCCTTCATATTGTGAGGTCGATGGATTGTAAAGATTGTCATCCGGAAACCGCGTGCGGCGATAAACGATCACTTTGGCATTTTCCGGCAACCCTGCCAGCCGCTTGGCTGTGCTGACCGCTTCTTGAAGATAACCCACCCGGTCAATCATCCCCAGCTTTAAGGCATCATCGGCTAAGTAAATGCGCGCGGTTGATATCTCTTTTAAGCGTTGCGGATCGATCCGGCGGTGGCTGGCAATGCGATCTACAAATCGATCACCCAGGCGATCGATCAGGTTTTGAATAATTTGTATTTCTTCCGGGGTTGCCTGCCGGAAAGGCGATCCCATGTCTTTGTTTCTGCCCGTTTTACGCACTTCAACGCCAACGCCGATTTTGTCCATCAGTCTGGCCACATCCGGTCGTAGAAAGACAACGCCCACCGAACCGGTTATTGTTGTTGGATGCGCCAAAATGTAATCGGCGGGAAGCGCTATGTAATAACCGCCGGAGGCGGCGACATCCATCATCGCCACCACCACTTTGGCCTGGGTCTTTTGCTTAAATGCCACAATTTCATTGTAGAGGATATCACTGGCTGTGGTTGAGCCCCCGGGAGAATTAATCTTCAAAAGCAGGGCTTTGACCTCCGGATCTTTTTGAGCTTTGCGCAGTTGTGATACCACCTCTTGCAGCATGCTTGGCCGGGTCGATACAAGCCGCCGCCGGGGTGCATCCGATATGGTACCTCTGATGTGAACGACCAGCACTTTGCCTTTGGCAGTGCCCTCAAGAGTGTGCTCCTGCAACGGGTCCGCGGCACTTGGAAAAAGCCTTATTTTGGGCCCCTGACAGCCGATCAAAAACAGCACCACCCCTACCGCAACGATCACTATGCCTTTTCGCATCTTATCTTCCTTAAAGTTTTTAGACAGGATTAACAGGATTTTTAAAATATTATTTTGGCCTTCCGCCTGTCCGCCCCGTCATCGCTTTAGCGACGACGAGTAAATCCTGTCTAAATTATAGTTTTTACCAGCAAAAGATAGGGAAACACGGACAAGCTGTCAAGCAATTGCCGGATCGAATATCGCGATCGACCCGTACACCCAAAGTGCTTGACAAAATTGCGCGGCCCCATGATAACCCAGAGACTTCAATACTATTAATTAATTGAATTGTTAGGACCTAATTCGCAACCATGTCGCGTCGCTGGATCATATTCATACTTGCCTCCTCGCACTTTTTCCTGTCTCAATTTTACCGGACGTCAAATGCGGTAATCGCCCCGCAGCTGATCCGGGACCTGTCCTTAAACACGGAAGAATTGGGATTGCTGTCAGCCTCATTTTTTTACGGATTTGCGTTAACCCAAATTCCAATCAGTGTGCTTTTGGATAAAGTGGGCCCCAGATGGCTAATGACCATTCTGTCGCTGACGGGTGTGGTGGGCGCTATTTTGTTTTCCATCGCCGATTCACTGGGCTTTGGTCTAATCGGGCGCATCCTGCTGGGGATCGGCATGGCCTGCAATCTGATGGGAACATTTAAACTGTTAACCGAATGGTTTGAGCCGCTGGTATTCGCCACGGTATCCGGCCTCGTCGTTTCAATCGGCACCTTAGGTAACATGGTTTCGGCTACTCCGCTGGTCATGCTCGTGGAGCAATTCGGGTGGCGCTTGAGCTTTCAGCTGATTGCCGGAATTAATCTGATCTTAACCCTGACGCTTTTTATGGTCGTGCGCGACAGACCGGCCCAACCAACAATCCACGCTGCGAACGGGACACTTTCCATTAGCATGCGGCAGGCATTCTCCAATCTAGGTCTGCTCTTTAAGGGCAAAGATTACTGGATCATATCATTGGCCACTTTTATCAGGTACGGAACCTTTGCTGCCTTTCAGGCGCTGTGGGCCGGACCGTTTCTGATTGAAGTCATGGGCTATTCGGCCATCAGAACAGGCAATCTGATATTGCTGATGAACGTGGGGCTGATTATTGGAGGCCCGTTGTGGGGCGCGCTGTCGGACAGGGTTTTCAAATCACGCAAAGGCCTTATTGTTTTTTGCCTTATGATCATGGCGCTGATTGCGCTGGTACTGGCCACCATTTCTCCGGAAACCGGTCTGCTTGTCATCGCACTTCTTTTCTTTACATTCGGATGGGTGTCATCGGGCGGCATGTTGATGTATCCGCATATCAAAGATCTGATGCCGCAAGCCATGGCAGGCGCCGCCATGACCGGCATTAATTTTTTTAACATGCTTGGCCCGGCGGTATTTCTGCAAGGACTGGGGGTGTTAATGCAGCATTTTTATCCGGAAGCGTCACGCGGACCGGCCGCATTTGATGCCGCTTTTATAGTGTGTATGGTGTGTCTGGCAGGCGTCACATCACTGTATCTTTTCACCGCAGAAAAACAGCAAAAAGTATAAGTTCTTTCCTTAATTTTGCACGAAAAAAAATTTCATCCATTTTTAGGCTAATTTAAGGCAATAGATCGGCTTTCTTGAGTATGGCTTCAATTTCGGATCTTTCGCGTTTTGAAGAAGGCAAAATCGGTATTCGGGGATCACCCCCGAAATAGCCCAGCATATCCATAGCTGCTTTTAATCCCGGCACGCCATAGACGCTGGTGACCGCCTGGTTGACCGGAATCATTTTAAGTTGCAAATCCCGGGCTGCATCCAGGTCTCCCTTTTTGACCTGATCCAAAATGGTTACGCACTGCCTGGGCGCCACATTGGCTAAAGCGTTGATGCCCCCCACACAGCCGAGGGTCAGGCCGCTGAACAATACACCGGCAGTTCCCACCATCACATTAAAATCTCTGGCAACCGCATTTACGATTTCCCCGAGTTGAATAACATTGCCGGCGCTATCCTTCAGACCAGTGATATTGGGGTGCTCGGCCAGGCGGGCGACCAAATCGGCTGCCATATTGATGTGCGTAAATTTGGGGACATTGTATAATAAAATCGGAATGGGTGATTGATCCGCCACCGTCGAAAAATACTGAATCAGGGCAGCATCATTCATGCGGCCGCCATAATAGTGGGGCGTGACCACCAAGGCGGCATCAGCGCCCAGCTTGGCACAGTCTTCGGTGAGCCTTACGGTCTCAGCTCTGGATTCACACCCGGTTCCGGCAATCACCAACATATCATCAGCCGCCGACTGGACTACGGAATCGACAACCGCTCGTTTTTCTTCTTCGGAAAGAGAAACATATTCGCCATTTGATCCCAGCACCACAAATCCTTTCAGACCCGTAGGATTCCAGCGCTCGACATTGGCTGCCAGTTTTTCGTAAGCCACCTTTTCGTTGATAAACGGGGTCGGTACAGGTGGAAATATGCCGTTCAGATCCATCCTTGCCATTTTCTTAGATCCTTTATTCAGGTAAACTTAAGCCGCTACATCAATTGTGGATGCCGCCTAGCGGAAGTGAGTATAAAGAGATGCGACAACAGTGTCAAGAAAGAGCACCCATATGGTGTCATCGTGCTTTCCCCTGTGCGCCAGGCGCTATGCTTTCGCTTAGAACGCACAGCTCTTGAGAACAAAGCGAAAATGGCCTATTTCTGAGTAGAAGCCGCTTAGGGATTTACAGCGTATGTAAAATAGGCTACACCGCTATGATCACAACTGGATTCGGATAACTGAATATATAGCGATGGAAATCCTAGAGAAAATACCGTTACAAATTGATCCGCAGAAGGTTATGAAAATTCTGCGCGTGGTGCACAATCGAGAGGCTGAACTCATTGAAGGTCTCATCGAAAAAGCCAAGATCTGCAGCAAGCCAAAGGCAGCCTACAAGTTATGTTATATCGATGAAAAATCGGATGACGCGGTTGTGGTCGAAGGCCTGCAATTAAAAAGCAACGTATTGCGCAAGAATCTGGATCCGGTTGAGCGGCTTTTTCCGTATGTGGTGACCCTCGGATCCGGACTGGAAGAAGCGGTCAAGGAAATAGATGATCCGCTGGCAAAATATTATCTGGATGTTATCGGCAATGTTGCCTTAAATGCGGTCCGCAAACAACTCCATAATCATCTGTGCAAAAAATTTGTGCTTAAAAAAATTTCATTTATGAGTCCCGGATCGTTGCAGGAATGGCCGATTGAAGAACAGGGTCAACTTTTTGAGCTGTTAGCCGATGTGGAGGGCGCCATTGGCGTTCGTCTGACCCCGTCTTTTTTGATGATCCCCACCAAGTCCGTATCCGGAATCTATTTTCAGACCAAGGTATCATTTTTTAACTGCCAGTTATGTCAGCGTGGAAAATGCCCGGGCAGGAAGGCGCGCTATGATGAAAATCTAGCGCGGGAATACGGCATTAAAGAATAGCCAGGTATTGGGTATTGAAGAAAGAGGAAAAGCCATATAATTCACGTTGAAATCTAAATCCGCAATCTAAAATCTAAAATAGAATGGTTATTCCGAAGTGGGCCGCTTCAGCAGCTTGAGGCGCTCTTTGGCAAAATCATATTCCAGCCAGGTATCCAGAAAAGAACCCAACGCTTCTCGATAGTGTTTTATCGCCTTTGGTTTGTTATCGGCCCCTTCAGCCCACAGGCCGACAGCCGTGTGGGCCGTTAAAAGGTATTCAGGGCTTTCAGCGGCCTGTTCCAATAGTGCTCTTTCAGTCTGGTTGCCCTGCAGGTAATCACTGATGGTCAGATACCACGGATCCATTGTTCGCGCTGCAAATGCTTCAAGAGTGGCTCTGGCCTCATCGATCTTAGCCTGTTTGTTTAATATTCCAGCCTTTAAAATTCCCAAACTCATCCGATCTGCATTTTGGCGGCCGCCGTTATCTAAAAAGGTGTCGATATATTCCAGAGCTTTGGTCCAATCCCCGTCAGCGGCGCTGTAAAAGGCTAAGGCAACAAAAACCTTGCGGTTGTCCGGATATATTTCGGCTATTGTGGCGAGCACGTCACGCTTTTCTTTGAGTTCAACAGTCTCATCGATGAATCTGGCCATCAATGCGGGCAACTCCGTTTTCAATTGAGCGTCTTTTTCCATCTTTACTTTAACACTTTTATTAAACGCCTCAATATCTTGGTTGTAGACTTTCCACTGCGCTTTGGTCTTCAGCGCATTTCGCCGGCGTTTTTGTAACTGATCCAGCTTGGCACGCACAACGAAAAACTCCCAGGCATCGGTGTCAGCGCTCAGGACCGCTTTTCTGAGCAATTTTTCAGCACCTTCCCAATCCTGTCGCTCGATTCGCATAAGGCTGACAGCATAATACAGCCAGCTTTTTTCAGCATCTGTGTGCCAGCTATCCAGGGCCGAAACTTCATCGATTAAGTCTTCCAGAACCCGTACCATATGACCCTGAAACTCTGCCGGGGAACGCCAATCCAACGCCAGTAATTGTTCGCGATAAGGGCTGCGCGATCCTTCGCCCGCCAGCCAATCAATTAAAAATTGCATCAGGCGGGCTTCCGGATTTTCAGGATCCATGGAAAGCGTTTGTGAAAAAAGCGTGGCAGCCCCCTGGGTATCTCCGGTGCAATAGTGCATCATAGCGGCCGCCATGATCATTTCCGGTTGCGGGTTGCCCTTAAGCGCTTCATCGGCCACAGATTGTGCTTCGGCCCACAGACTTTCGGAGGCTTTTTTCTTGATCTCTTCAAGGGTTTTTTCAATTGAAAAATCAAACTCGCCATTCCACTTGGCCTGACCGGCCTTTAATTCCTCAAGAAACTTTACTGCATTGGTAATGGGCAAAACCATGCCCAGATCCCAGCGGGGGGTCGCGGGCTGCATCAGCCCCTGGGCAGCATCCATGGCGACGCCAGCGGCAATGCCAATCACTTTGCCGCGCGCATCGATCATGGGGCCTCCGCTGTTCCCGCCATAAAGAGAAGTGTCGACCTGAAGTACATTTTCAAAAGAACGGCGTACATTACCACCGGTGACACTGGCGTTCACCGCTTCGTCCTGGGTCCGGCTGCCCAGAGGAAAACCGATGGTGATCAATCGTGAAAGTTTGGGGACACTTTTAGCAGTCAGCTTTAAATCCAACGGCAGCGGCTCCAACCCTTCCGGTACCTGGTCAATTTTTATGACGGCAAAATCATCCTTGAGCGGTGAGGTGATCACCTGACGGGTTTGGACCGGTGGTTTGGGCACTCCGGCAATGGACAGGCGTGGTTTGGATTCGGTGCTAAATGCATTTTCAATAAAATACACATCGGTTATATCCGGGCTTTCAATCACACGGGATACACGGTTAAAGGCTCGTGTGCCCTCAAACCATAAATATATCCGGTACTTTATTTCCGGTATCTTATCAACCAGCCCGAAATGTTGAACGGTGGCCAGAAGATTGGAGTCCTCCAGCCAGGGGCAGACCACGTGTCGGCTGGTCAGCATATAGCCATCGCTGTCCACCAGGAAAGCAGTACCCTCCGCCAGGTTGCGATACATGGGTTCATTTTCGATTTCCAGCCAGTACTCTACCAATATAAATGCGACCGATGGTGAGTACAGATTGGCATAATCCTCCAGGCGGTTTTCATAACCCGCCTTGCGCTGGCTCAGCTGGTACCAGGCCATAAAACCGGCCAAGGATAAAATGATGATCAAAAACGCCAGGATGCTGATGCGATTCTGAAGTCCTTTGATTGTCAGTCTGCGGGCAGCTGCTGCCGGGGGCGGCGCAGGCTCAGGTTCTTCTTCAACCGGCTTTTCTTTAATTCGCGCCAGCGACACGGCCACCTCGGCCATGGACCGCGGGCGGATATCCGGATCATCGGCCAGCATGACTTTTAACAGGACCTTGGCTGCTTCCGGCAAATTAAGCTCGTCAATTTTGGCCAGGTAATCGGTGGTCTCCAGATCCGCGGACAGCAGCTCGACAAAAATCTTTCCCAAGGACCAGATGTCGCTTCTAAAATCAAGGGGCCGATGATTGACAATATCCGGGTGCACGTTCAGCAATTGTTTTAGCATGGGCCCGGGGCGGTCGAGCTTGGGGTCAAAAAACCGCGAAAGCTTGTAGTCGATCTTGACCTGCAGCCGCCCGCTTTCAGCCCTGACCAGCATAATATCGTTTAAAATAAGATGAGGGATGAAGTAACCTTCCTGATGAAGCACGGTCAGGATGGAGGCCATCTGAAAAAATAGGTCCAGGGCTAACTGGCGATCCTGCAGCCGTCCGGATGTCAGCAAAGAGCCCCAGCTTTCGGTATCGATCCATTCGCTGATTCGGTACCATAGGCCGTCGGTTGATTGTCGGATGGCGTAGTGACGGACAAAGCCTTTATCGGGCAGCTTTTTGAGGCGCTCCAGCTCCTGGGTGAGCCTGGCGGCCACTTTTTCGTCGACCCCCGATTGGGGCGTAAACAGGCGAATCATCACCATCTCGCCGGTTCGTTCCCGGATGGCCCGGCATAGAAAGCTGGAATGACCTTCATGCAAAATATCGACAATCCGGTAATCGTCAATGTATTTGCGGCCCTCACCGATTTCTTTGCCGCAGGCCGGGCAGAGCGTAATTTTTTCGGCAACCGGCTGGTCACATTGGGGGCAAAGTCTCATTAATTTTCACGCAAGATTCAGGTTATGTTATCGTAAAGGATTTTGGGTTATTTATACGTAAATCAATGGTCGGGCGAAAAAGACACCGCCTGTTAAAGGTTTACTTTCATTTAAAAGTAGGAGTCAAGCTCCAGGATGGATAACCTTCGGAGTTGAATATATAAAGGCAACGTCTCAAATGGAAGAGTTTCGTTTCCGGGCAAAAGTTAACTGATGAAATATTTCCAAACTTTTCAATAAATTATATCTAACCTGGCGCCAAATGTCAATCAATGGAAGTATGGGTGCGAATAGGGAATGAATTCAGAGGGAGAAGAGTCGCCCCGGCAACGAAAGCAAAAATGTGTATAACGGCGCCAGTTTTCGCCAGAAAAGGATGGGGCGTAATAGATAGGAAGGGGAATGGTTGTAAATTTTTTGTAATACGCTTTTTAGATCATCTCCACCGAGCAATTTCACAATAACCGGATTTTGACTATCTAGCATTTTCACTAATTTTTCGTAACCCTCGTTAGATAATCTTTCAAACAGATATCGGTTTATACGGGAGACTTCCAGGGGTTTGAGCATATCCGACTGCCACCGACGGTCATAGTCAACATTTTGAATTATACTTTGAGCGGCATGGTATCCGGACCTGAAAGCATACATCATCCCAAATCCAGCCAGGCCATCTTGAAAACCGGCCGCCTCGCCCACATAATAGCGGTTTTCAATTCTGGCTCTCTTTAAAAAATTCAGACTCCCCGGTGCGGCAAAACGATGCGTAATGGTTGAAATTTTATCATCGAATATTTCTTCAAATCGTTTAATGCTCAGATCCAAACGCGCCTCATGGTCTTTTCTTTCGGCCGGATTGATCACCACAAGTTGCCCGACACGATCCGTTACCGTGATATAGGTATACATTTTAAGCGATAGCCGATCATCATAAAAAACCATAACCGAATCCGGGTGATCCAATGGAAAAGAAATGCCGGTGATCATAAAGTTGGGATTATTTTTTCCAATGGCAATGATATCGGCATCACCGGTGGTGAGCTCTGACTTATAGATAATGGGGATCTTGGCATCGGTCACCTGTTTTTGAAGGGCATGATCGATAGCGCCTTCCATGGGCCCTCTTTTTAGGACATACATCACGGGTTCAGAGGATTTTTTGAGGCACCGTTTTAGGGTGGGGCTTATGAATTCGATGGAATACCAAGGTTTTACATAGAAATTGCCGTTGATGTTAAATTTTTTCAATGCCGCTAAGGCATCTTCCTTGAAAATCCAGTTCTCCATGAATTGAAAATCACGAGTCGCTTTGCCGCAAAATTCTTTGCGCTCGTGAACTTCGACATTAATTCCGGCCCGCTTCAAATTTATGGCAGCCGTCAAACCGGCAATTCCGCCGCCTATAATTTTTATTTTTTTCATGGTTTTTAAACCAACAATTGCCAAGATTGGCACGGAATAAATAAGGATACACAATTATTGTCAAAATGCTTTAAGCATACCGATCTATGAACCATTTGGAATGGCTAGAAAAGCTTTGTTTCCCGATGAATTTAACGCATAAAAAGCCGCGCAACGGTTGCAGCCAAAAGCTTATAAAGCGGCACCAATTTTTTCCAGAAGACAACCGGACGAAGGAGGCAGGAAAAAGAGCGGTTGTAAAGTCGATTTCCCATATCATACAACCACCAACCCAATATCCCTGCCTTTATCATTTGCTAGTTCTCCATCTTTTCCGATTTCTTGACACACCATCATCGTCGCTATATTATTCATTTTGCACGCTGAAATGTATAATAAAAACTTCGAGGAAAATCCAATGAAAATCATCATCGAGCCATTTAAAATTAAAAGCGTCGAGCCCTTGCGCTTTACCAGCCGCGAGGAGCGCGAGGCCATTTTAAAGCAAGCCGGGTACAATCTGTTTAATATCCCGGCCGAGGATGTGCTCATCGATTTGCTGACTGACAGCGGCACTTCGGCTATGAGCGCCCATCAGTGGGGCGGCATGATCGAAGGCGATGAAGCCTATGCCGGATCCAAGAGCTTTTCAAGGCTGGAGCAGACGGTCAGGGATCTGACCGGCTTCCGACATATCATCCCCACCCATCAGGGCCGAGCCGCCGAAAAAATTTTGTTCAGCATTGTTGGTGGAGAAGACAAGATCGTGCCCAACAACACCCATTTTGACACCACCCGCGCCAATGTGGAGATGAGCGGGGCGGAGGCACTTGACCTGCCGATCCCTGACGGGCTAGATCCGACTTTGATAGCTGATTTTAAGGGCAATATGGACCTCGATGCCCTGGACACCCTGCTGCGCACGGAGGGCCCGGAGCGCATTCCACTGGTGATGCTGACCATCACCAACAACGCCAATGCCGGCCAACCGGTTTCGATGGCCAACATTCGTCAAACCGCCGAAATCTGCCGCGCTCATGGCATCCCATTTTTCCTGGATGCCTGCCGCTTTGCCGAAAATGCCTACTTTATCAAACTCAGAGAGCCCGGTTATGAGAACAAAACTGCCCGAGAAATCGCCCAAGAGATGTTTTCGTATGCGGATGGCTGCACCATGAGCGGCAAAAAAGACGGCCTGGTCAATATGGGGGGCTTTCTGGCGGTTAACGATGATCAGCTGGCCGGCCGGGCACGCAATATTCTGATCGTCACCGAGGGATTCCCGACCTACGGCGGATTGGCCGGTCACGACCTGGAAGCTTTCGCACGGGGGCTGGACGAGGTTTTAGAAGAAGACTATCTTAAATATCGAATTCGATCGGTTGCTTATCTGGGAGAACATATCGCTGCCATCGGTGCCCCGATTTTTCAGCCGCCCGGCGGACACGCCATTTATATCGATGCAAAGGCATTTTTAGCGCATATCCCCCCGCATCAATATCCGGGGCAGGCGCTCGCCTGTGCGCTTTATCTTGCCGGTGGCATCCGGTCCTGTGAAATCGGAAGTGTGATGTTCGGCAAAACCGATCCCCAAAGCGGTCAGTTTGAACCGGCCAAACTGGAAATGGTGCGGCTGGCGATTCCCCGCAGGGTTTATACCAAAAGCCACATCGATTATGTGGTCGAGTGCATTGAATCCGTTTTTAGCAAACGGGATGAAATAAAAGGAATGCGCATGACCTATGAGCCACCCGTTCTCAAACATTTCACAGCCCAATTCGAACCTTTGTAGATTAGTTTTCAGACAGGATTTACAGGATTTTTTGGATTTCTTTTCTTCGCCACTTTCCAGAAGAAAGTGGCGAAACCCAATCCC
>CAZJHF010000064.1:0-13270 GCA_964545505.1 uncultured Desulfobacterales bacterium
CGTCGTTCTTATCAATTGGTTTTTTATAATTGATTCGCCGGAGGCGAACTGAAAATATTCAATATTTAATCTGAATTCTACCGCTGTTTTCTGGCATGAATTCACCGATATGGCAATACCGACCGCTAAGGCCTCGTAATTCGGCGGCTAAAGTTTTTGCGTAAAATGTCGATATCAATTTCAGCGGTTTTGGCAGCCGCCTATGGAAATAACTTATTGAAATTGAAAAAATAAACCAATATCACCGCCATTCGGCGCCAGCAGATACAAGCCCATGGATAGCCACAATAAAGAGACCATTCTGTTTGTTGATGACGAAGAAAGTATATTAAGCGTATCCAGTGAATACTTTCAACGTAAAGGCTATCAGACCCGCACCGCCAGCACGGGAGCCGAAGCGCTTAAAATTCTCGCCAATGAGACCATCGACTGCTGCTTTACCGATATTAACATGCCTAAAATGAACGGGCTTGAACTGGCCGAAAGAATTAGAAACCACGATAATACCATGCCGGTAATTGTTATGACCGGCTATCCTTCCCTGGAAAACACCATCCAGACGATTAAAAACGGGGTTGTTGATTTTTTAATCAAGCCGGTCAATCTGAAACAGATGGAACTGAGCGTGCAACGCGTAATGCAGCAGCGCAAAATGTTTGTCGAAAATGTTCTTTTGAAAAAAGAGGTTGAAAGCAAGCAGCGCCTTGAAAAGTTAAACCGGGAGTTAATGGTCAAAGTCAAAGAGCTCAACACCCTCAACAAAATAATGAGCCAATTTACCGCGATCGGTTCCACCAATGATGTGTTCAAAAAAGCGGTGGATATCGCCTGCACGATATCGCATGCGGATATGACCGGATTTTACGTGATCAATGATGCGGTTAAGGAACCGATCCAGGTATCGTCTTCGGCTAAATCCACTGCTTGCGGCATAAAACCAGTGGCAGACGCTGCCGGTACCATCGAGCCGATGCCGACTGGAAAAAATAATCCCCTGGTAAATTCAAAACTCATCATGGAGGTCGTCTCGGATCAGATTCCCTTGCTGATTTCTCAAAATTCGGCCAGAAATGGATTGCCGGCCGAAATAAAATCCGCCATGATGGTACCGCTGAAAATCAGGAACGAAGTTTTTGGCGTTCTAACGGCTATCGTGCATCAAGGTGCAAAGCATTTCAGCGAAAAAGATTTGTATTATTTATCCTTTTTGGCCCAGAGTGCCGCACAGGCCATCGAGAACCTGGTGCTATATGAAAATATCTATGAAAATCTTTTTGCCACCCTTTACGCCTTTGTTAAAGCAGTGGAAGCCAGAGACTTATATACCCAGCAGCATTCAAGCCGGGTTACCGGGCTGTCCATCGTTCTGGGCCAACAACTCGGATGCTCTAAAGAGGAACTGGACACCCTTAATTTTGCCGGGCATCTGCATGATATCGGTAAAATTGGCATCCGCGATGACATCCTTTTAAAGCCCGGCAGATTGACCGCGGCAGAATTCGAAAAAATCAAGGATCATCCGGTCATCGGTGCCAATATTTTAGAGCAGCTGGGTTTGTGGGAAAAAGAACGGCAGATTATCCGCTGCCACCACGAGCGATTTGACGGCACCGGCTATCCAGACGGCATCAAACAAGACGATATTCCGTTTTTGGCCCGCATCTTATCGGTGGCTGATGTTTACGATGCCATGGCCTCCGATCGCGCCTATCGCAAAAAAATGGAAGATGATGTCATTCTCAAAATAATCAATGAAGGCAAAGGTTCTCAGTTTGATCCGGATGTTGTCGCCGCATTTAATCACGCATATGCAGACGGCAAAATAACTCAGTATATGAAGACCGGTGAAATCAATTGATCCCGTCACCCATTCTTACCTTTTGGCGATACCTCCCTTCGATCAGCAGGCACCCGAAACTTAGATTATAATGGGGTTGTGAAAACCGCTTCACATGCCACCAAATCGCACGCCGAAAAAAAAGCGGGATAGCCATTTAGCTAAACCGCTTTTTTTGTTATACTGTAATCTGGTCGGGGCGAGAGGATTTGAACCTCCGACCCCTTGAACCCCATTCAAGTGCGCTACCAGACTGCGCTACGCCCCGACACAGGCGTTAATCATTAGCACCCGGTTGAAGATATGTCAATAAGGTTCCAAGGTTGAAAGGTTCAGGGTTCCAAGGTTCTGGCTAGTGGCTACTGGCAGCTGGTCACTGGCTTCTTGCAACCCGAAACGCGGAACACGTAACCCGCAACTCTCAAACCCCGAACCTCTGAACCCAGAACCCGGAACCGCATACATGAAAATGAATCCATCAAACCAAACACCCACTCGCCCCCCCCGATTGAAACCCGGAGACACCATCGGAATCGTGGCGCCGGCCGGCGCTTTTGATCACGAGATTTTGGCGCAAGGTTTGTGCGCTTTACAATCGATGGGCTTTCTGACCCGGGTTCCCGAGGAAATATTTGACAAGAGCGGTTATCTGGCCGGTTCTGATGCGCAACGTGCCCGGCTGGTCAATCAGCTTTTTGAAGACCCGGACGTTCAGGCCATTGTGTGCGCACGGGGCGGATTCGGTTGTTTGCGCATACTGCCTCTGGTTGATTTTGATATCATCAGCGCCCATCCCAAGGTTTTCGTCGGCTTCAGTGATATTACGGCTCTACTCGCAGCCATCACCTGCCGCAGTGGACTGGTCACATTTCACGGCCCCATGGTGACCCCCCTTGCAACAGCGCCCGAGTTGACACGCCGCAGCTTAGCGGCCGCAATTGCATCCGCTACGCCATTGAAGATTTCTCCTGCTGCTGGAATTGTTCTTCAGGCAGGCCGGGCAAAGGCGCCGGTCATCGGCGGCAACCTCAACACGCTATGCCACCTGCTTGGAACGCCCTTCGAAACCGAATATAAAAATCACATCTTACTGCTGGAAGATCGAGGCGAAGCACCATACCGCATCGACCGCATGCTATCTCAAATGAAACTGGCTGGATGTTTTGAAGACATTGCCGGTATCATTCTGGGCAGTTTTGAAGACTGCGGAAATCTGGATGACATATACCGGATATTCAAGGATTGTTTCCAGGACATTCAGATACCGATTCTGGCTGGTTTTGATGTCGGTCATGGAAAACAAAACCTGACCATTCCAATTGGCATGACGGCGACTCTGGATACCGATCAGCAGCTTCTGTCGTTTGCGCAACCGGCAACGATGGGTTAGCTGTCAGTCGTCCGTGGGTAGTTGTAATGGGGTTTCAGGCAATAGTGTTCAGGTGTCAGGTTTCAGATGTCAGCAAACAGATGACAGAAAGCGGAACCTAATGATTGCGGATTATTAAGTCCTGCCAGAAGCCAGCAGCAGAAGCCAGGGGCCAGTGGCCAGAAGCCAGATAGAAGAAACAGAAACAAAATGGATATGAAAGCCGTTGACAGATTGATGAAGCAAGCCGTGACTGAGGGGATATTTCCCGGCGCAGTTTTGCTGGTATCAGCTGAGACCAAAGTTATATTTTTGAGGGCATACGGGCTGGCACATCTTTACGAAAAGGTGCCGGTAACAACCGATACCATTTTCGATCTGGCATCTTTGACCAAGCCGCTGGCGACAACGTTGGCAGTGATGCATCTTGTGCAAAACCGCCACATTTCGGTGGAAGACACTCTGGGCAAATTGCTTCCCGATTTACAGGATGGCGATAAAGCCCGGATCAGACTCGAGCATTTACTTTATCACATATCGGGCCTTCCGGACTACCAACCCTACTATCAGAGGTTAAGTAAAATTCCGATGGATTTGCGCCGCGCTGCTCTGCGTCAATTTTTGGTAGCCGAGCCGCTCACCCAACCCTGTGGTGAAAAAGTACTTTACAGTGATCTGGGATTCATGATTCTGGCCTGGGTGGTTGAGCATGTTGCCGCCCGGCGACTGGATCATTTCGTCGTTGATGAAATTTATCAGCCCCTGGGATTAGGACACCTCGTTTTCAATGCCCATAACGCTGCTGATCTGCAGGGGTCTTTCGCCGCCACTGAACACTGTTCGTGGCGCCGTGAAACTATAGTCGGTCGGGTTCATGATGAAAATGCATTTGTGGTTGGCGGGGTTGAAGGTCACGCAGGACTCTTTGGAACCGCAGGTGATGTTCACAGACTTTTACTGGAACTGCTTGGCACGTATCATGGGCAGATACACGGTGGTTTATTCAATCAAGAGTTGTTGCATCACTTTTTCAAGCGCTTGCCCGAGACCGACAAGGCGATGGGGTTTGATATGCCGCTTTTGGAAGGTGCCAGTTGCGGCCGGCGTTTTTCACTGAACAGCGTCGGACATCTGGGATTTACCGGAACCTCTTTTTGGATGGATTTAGAACGTTCTGCCATTGTCGTATTGTTGACCAATCGCGTGCACCCCACCCGTGAAAATGAACGCATTAAAGCGTTCAGGCCCCGTTTGCACGACACGGTCATAGGTGCAATAGAAGCATAAATTTTTTAATGATTATTTTTGCTTGTCATGCTACAATACATGTGTTTTACCATCCATTTAATTTTTTTGTACTTTCTTTAAAATGAGGCTTTTTTGAATGAACTTATTTTTCGATAAGATCTTAGGCGTGTTTTCAGACGACCTGGCGATTGATTTAGGCACTGCCAACACACTTGTTTACGTAAAAGGAAAAGGTATTGTATTAAGCGAGCCTTCGGTGGTGGCCGTCAGCACCGGAAATCGATCGCGCAACCGTGTTCTGGCCGTCGGATCTGAAGCCAAAAACATGCTCGGTAAAACGCCCGGTAACATCCTCGCCATCCGCCCGATGCGTGACGGCGTTATTGCTGATTTTGAAGTGACTGAAGCTATGTTGCGGCATTTTATTCACAAGGTGCACAACCGGCGAACTTTCGTGCGGCCACGCATCATTATTGCCGTGCCCTCCGGCATAACACAGGTTGAAAAACGCGCTGTCAGAGAATCGGCCGAATCCGCTGGCGCTCGCGAGGTTTTTTTGATCGAAGAGCCCATGGCAGCCGCTATTGGAGCAGGCCTTCCGATCACCGAGCCGACCTGTAATATGGTGGTGGACATCGGCGGTGGCACGACCGAAGTCGCCGTTATTTCGCTGAAGGGGATTGTTTACAGTCGTTCGGTTCGCGTGGCCGGCGATAAAATGGACGCAGCCATTATCCAGTATATCAAACGTAAATATAATCTTCTGATCGGTGAGCGCTCAGCCGAAATGATAAAAACATCAATTGGCAATGCCTACCCGGATTCCCAGAGCCTGGAAACCATAGAAGTCAAAGGCCGTGACCTGGCCTCTGGAATTCCGAAGATCTTATCAATAGATTCGGAAGAGATCCGAATTGCCATTTCTGAACAAATTGATGCTATTGTCGAAACGGTGAAAATTGCGCTCGAACAGACACCGCCCGAATTATCCGCCGATATTGTTGATCGCGGAATTATTCTGACCGGAGGGGGAGCACTGCTGAAGAATCTGGATAAACTTATCCGAGAGGAAACCAGTTTGCCGGTTACGGTCACCGACGACCCCTTATCCACTGTGGCGCTGGGCTCAGGAAAAGCCCTCGACAATCTTGAGATCCTCAAGGAAGTTGTGGTCAGCTGAGTTTATATTGCGTTGATAGAGTGAACGAAGCGTTATGTTCTCCAAAAAGATGGTTCTGATCGTTGGCGTTATCATTCTGATAACGGTCAATGTCATCCTCCTTTCATTTTCCAGCAAAAGCCAATCAACCTTTGGACTAGGTCGAGTGGGCCTTTCATTGGTATCACCTTTTCAGGAGCTGGTTACGCGTTCAATCCGTTTTGCGCGTGACATCTGGGAACATTATTTCTTTCTGGTATCCGTTGCCCATGAAAATAAAAACCTAAAAAAGTCGTTGAATCAGTTTGTTGGAAAAAGCAATCAATGGCACGAGATGGATCTGGCCAATTCTCGCCTGAGGAATCTCCTGAATTTTCAAAAAGCACCGACCAATAAAGTCGTAGCCGCCGAAGTTATCGGAAAGGATCCTTCCGGCTGGTTTAAAACGATTATTATTGACAAAGGCAAATCCGATGGCCTGCAGAAGGGATTACCGGTGGTTTTGCCCACCGGAATCGTCGGCCAGGTTATTGAAGCAGCCGGCCATTATTCCAAAGTCATGCTGGTCATCGATCGCAACAGTGCAGTCGATGCCCTGGTGCAACGCTCGCGGGCACGGGGAATCATCAAGGGTGAATCCGCAGATCAATGCCGATTTGAATTTGTTTTGCGCAAACATGACGTTCAAATCGACGACACCGTCATTGCTTCCGGATTGGACGGTGTCTATCCCAAAGGGTTACGTATCGGCCGCGTTGCGGATATCAGTCAACGCAACTCGGACATCTTTTATGAAATTACTGTGGCGCCCTTCGTCGATTATGAAAAATTGGAAGAGGTTCTGGTTATTTTACCTCCGCAAAAACAGAATATTGCGAGTCAACAATGAGATACGGCTTTTACATCAGCATCAGCCTCTTTTTGTTAATCCTGCAGACCACCATTTTGCCATACATACCCGTGGTGCAGGGCATGTATGACCTGCTGATTCCCTTTGTGATCTTCATCAGCATCTGCCTGCCCATCCGCGAAAGCCTGCCTTTCGCTTTAGCGCTTGGTTTGATCATGGATAATCTTTCCGGAAGCCCGTTCGGATTGTATCTGACCTTCTATTTGTGGCTGTTTATCAGTGTGCGCTTTATCATTAAATTTCTGCGGGTGAGCAACAAATTTTTTTTATCGGTGGTTGTGATTTTTGCTGTTTTAGTCGAAAATATTTTGATGATCGCCATTTTTACCTTTTTCGGGCCGGTGAGGCAACTGCCGGTAGATGCCTTTGTGGTTGTCACCCAACAGTTTTTGTGGGCTTTGGCGACGGGCCCCGTATTTCTGCTGTCACTGCTGGCCCTGGCCAAAAGATTGAACATCCAATGGGATGGTGCTGCCCCACCGCCAAACGCTTATGGATAAGTACTTAAAAACAGCAGATACCGATTGGTACAAACAACGCATCACCGGCGTGATCGTATGCGCCCTGGCGGCCTTTGTGGTGTTGTTTATTCGGTTGATTTTTTTGCAGGTCATCATGGGCAATGAGTACCGGCATTTATCTTTAAACAACAGCATTCGACTGCAGAGTATCGATCCGCCCCGCGGCCGGCTGTATGATCGCAAGGGGGATGTGCTGGTCGACAACCGACCTTCCTTTGACGTCAATATTACCCTAAAAGATGCCGAGCCGTTGAAGCCTACCCTTGAGAAACTGGCTTTACATCTAGCAACACCGGCAGACGCGTTATGGTCTCGAATAAAGCAGACGCGAGATCGATCGGCGTACAGCCCCTTATTGCTCCAACAGGATGTGGGGCGCAATACCCTGGCCTCGATTGAGGTCAATAAAATCGATTTGCCGGGGGTTTCAGTTGATGTCAACCTGCGGCGCCATTATCTTCGTGAACGCCAGGCAGCTCATTTGGTCGGCTATCTGAGTGAAATCAGCCCGACTGAGCTTAAAAGCGGCTCTTTTCCGGACTGTCGCAGCGGGGACCTGATCGGCAAGTTTGGCGCTGAAAAGGTTTATGAAAATTTATTGCGGGGCAAGCGGGGAGGGCGCCAGGTTGAAGTCAATGCAAATGGTCTGGTGGTCAGAATTTTGAAAACCGTTGAAGCCGAACCGGGGCACAATGTTTATTTGACCATCGATCAAAATTTGCAGCTACGCACCGAAGTGCTTTTGGATGGCGTGGTCGGCGCTGCCGTTGCCATCGAGCCGTCATCTGGAAAAATTTTAGCCCTGGCCAGTAGCCCTTCTTTTGATCAAAATTCATTTGTCGGCGGCATCACCCGCGAGCAATGGGATTCTTTGATTTCCAATCCCTTCAGACCGATGTCGAACCGGGCCATTCAGGGCGAATACCCTCCCGGATCCACCTATAAAATCATTACAGCCCTTGCCGGGCTGCAGGAAGGCATTATCAATGATCGCAGCGTCTATCATTGTCCGGGGTATTATCGATTCGGCAACCGAAGTTATCGTTGCTGGAAAAGAGGGGGGCACGGTAAGGTTGATATTGTCAAGGCTGTGGAAGAATCCTGTGATGTCTTTTTTTATCAGGTCGGTCAAGGTCTGGGTGTGGATCGTCTGGCCTGGTATGCGAAGGCTTTTGGCCTGGGATCGCCCACCGGCGTAAGTCTGGATCATGAAGCCAATGGTCTGATTCCCACGGCAGCCTGGAAAAAAAGGCGCACTGGTGTGCCGTGGCAGAAAGGTGAAACGCTGTCGATTGCCATCGGTCAGGGATTCAACCTGGCTACACCCATTCAGATGGCTGTTGTGGCTGCCGCGGTGGCCAATGGCGGTCATCGATATCAACCTCAGATTGTGGACAATATTAAGACCGTGGACGGGCAGCTCCTGCAACAAAATGAACCCAAACTGATAGGAAAGCTACCGGTTAGCCCCGCCCACCTAGAGCTTGTCAAGCTGGGATTGTGGAAAGTGGTTAATTCAGAAAACGGAACGGCGCGGGGCAGTCGACTGTCAGATATCGATATAAGCGGTAAAACCGGTACCTCCCAGGTAATCAGTCGCAAAGACAACGAATCCATGGCTGAAGAAGACATGCCTGTCCATTTGAGATCGCATGCCTGGTTTATCGCCTACGCGCCCTCTGAAAATCCGGCGATCGCGGTTGCGGTTGTTATAGAGCATGGCGAACACGGCTCCGGTGCTGCCGCGCCGATCGCCAAAGAGATGATCAAAACGTTTTTGCGTCAGCCGCCGGCTGATACCCAGATGGCCACGCAAAAGGAGGCGAATAACCCCGGCGAAGATGGATAGGCCGCTGGCTTTTAATCAGGTTTCAGGTGTCAGGATTAAAGGGCTGAAACCGCATGTCAATCACCGATAATCGGCAAGTGTAGGGGGGGGTTTTACCCCCGCCCGCAAGTTCATATATGATAAGAGATCAGGCGGGCGTAAAGCCCGCCCCTACGAGACCAATTTCCCTGCAAACTGTAGGAGCGGGGTTTATCCCCGCCCGGAAACCAGGAGCCAGCAAGCGTAGACGGGAACGAAACGATAATGTTTGATCGCAGATTGGTACAATATTTTGATTGGGGTTTGATGGGCCTGGCCCTTTTGATCGGGTGTGTCGGGCTGCTTACGCTGTACAGTGCGGTAACCACCGAGACGCCGACCCCCCAAAAAGTGCTGTTCTACAAACAACTTCTGTGGTTTTCTGTCGGGCTGTTCGCCATGGTGACCACTTTTTTGTTTAATTATAAAATTTTGGATCGCTGGGCCCAACCGATTTACTTTGCCTGTATTGCATTGCTACTTGCAGTTTTGTTTATCGGGAAATATGTCGGTGGATCGCGTCGCTGGTTAATACTGGGGCCTGTGTCGCTGCAGCCATCTGAACTGGTAAAAATTGCCGTCATCATTGCCCTGGCGCGCTATTATTCCAGGGATGCCAAAACAAGCGGATACACCCTGAGGGAATTGGTGCGCCCTTTGATGATTATTATGCTGCCGGTCGTATTAATCGGCATGCAACCAGACCTGGGTACGGCGGGCCTGGTAGTGCTCATAGCCGGTTCCATCACGGTTTTTGTTAAAATTGAAAGACGCTCATTCATATATCTGATTGGATCCGGAGCCATAGTGGTTCCGCTCATATGGTTTTTTTTAAAGGATTATCAAAAGCAGCGGATTCTCACCTTTTTGGATCCGGATCGAGACCCGCTGGGCGCCGGCTATCATATTATTCAGTCGAAAATTGCGATTGGTTCCGGAATGCTCGGTGGCAAAGGATATTTAAAAGGAACCCAGAACGCGCTTTCATTTTTACCGGAGGAGCACACCGATTTTATTTTTTCAGTTTTAGCCGAAGAATGGGGATTTCTGGGATCGGTTACGCTGATTTTGCTATTTTTGATTTTGATCATTTGGGGCTTGAATGTGGCGCATGCCTGTCGCGAGCCCTTCGGGACCATTTTGGCGGTTGGCGTTACGGCCATGATTTTCTGGCAGGCACTGATCAATATCGGTATGTCCATGGGGCTATTGCCGGTGGTCGGGGTGCCGCTGCCCTTTGTCAGTTATGGAGGATCCTCGGTATTAACCACCGCCATCAGTATCGGCTTGCTGCTCAATGTCAGTATGCGGCGGTTTATGCTTGACTGAAGGGTGCTACATCTGATCCCGTAATAGGCCCGGCATCCGGTTTGGGCCCCAAGACCGCCTGCCGGCTAGACCTGATGGTATGCAGCCCCGGGTTCATGACAGGCACGGGGCCGGGAGTTGCGGGCGGGCGGTAGGGGCGACCGATGAAAGATGACTAAAAGATCGGATCCATATCCATCAAACCGGGTGGGCTTTTTAACGGAAACTGCGCAATGAAAACCAAAACAGGCACCCTAAAATAGTCGGCAGTTCCCCCTCAAATTCCTTCCCCCTCAGAGCCTTCCAAAGGCCGCTAAAATTTGCAAAAAATCCTTTGACAACTCCTTGGGCTGGATGTTATAGACCGCCCGAGCCAAACCATCCTTTTGTCATTAATCAAACTAATTCGCCCAGTTGTGAAAAAAAATCGTCGACGGAGGGTTACTAAATGAGGATTTTCGGTCGAAACCGCAAATTTTGTACTATCTTTTTGCTAACCTTGGTCAACATGTTGTTTTTAACAGCTTCTTTGGCCCTGGGATCATCGGAAGAATCCGGCGGGGGCGGGATTACCGTTATGCCGGATTGGACTGTTGCCATTCAAATAGTCAATTTTCTCCTCATTCTGTGGATATTAAACCGCATGTTATACCGTCCGATTCGCAATGTTTTGCGGCAAAGAAAAGAAAAAATGGACAGCCTTGAGCTCAACATCCAAACTTACAATGATGACGCCGAGGAAAAAGACAAGGCCTTTGCGGCCGGCATCAAAGAGGCGCGCGCCAAAGGTCTGAAAGAAAAAGAGGCCATGTTGCAGGATGCTGCTGAAGAAGAAAAAAAGATCATCGCCAAGGTCAATGAAAAAGCCCAGGCGGAATTGGCAGATATCCGTCAGAAAATTTCTCAGGAAGCCCAGACGGCGAAATCTGCCTTGCAAACTAGAGTAGTTGAATTCGCGGATGATATTTGCCAGAAAATATTAGGAAGGACGGTTCAATGAAATTAAGGAACATACTGCCCGGCGTTTTGATGGTTTTCTTATGCCTGGTTGCTGGAACTGCAATAGCGGCGTCCGGAAAAGGCTGGGTCGCGGCTGATACTTATCGGGTCATGAATTTTGTGGTGTTGCTGGTTGTCCTCATTCTGGTATTACGCAAGCCGATTTCTCAAGCCTTAAGTTCGCGTATTAAAACCATCAAAGAACAGTTGGAGAGTTTAGAGACGCAAAAAGATGAAGCTGAAAAAAAACTGGCACAATACAATGAGAAATTATCTCAGTTGGAAAGTGAAGCTGAAAAGATTGTTCAGGGCTATATTCAGCAGGGCAATGAAGCCAAGGCTAAAATTTTAAAAGAAGCCGAGGCAACGGCAGAAAAGCTGCAGCACCAGGCGAAACGCAACATTGAACATGAGTTTGACAAAGCCAGACAGGAGCTGCAAAAGGAAGTGGTCGGAAAATCTCTGGCCCAAGCCGAAGAGATGCTCAGACAGACAATCACCGACGAAGATCAGGATAAACTTGTAAACGAATATTTAGATAAGGTGGTGGCATAATGAAAAATCTGGTTGTTGCCCGGCGCTATGCCAAGGCGCTATTGCTGATCAGCAAAGAGGATGGGCAAACCGATGTCTATCAAAAGGAACTCAGTGGATTTGCTCAGCTCATGGAAACCGATGGGGCGCTGAATCAAGCGGTTACCAACCCGCTTTACGAGGCCTTTGCCCGCCGCAATGTTTTGCAGACGGTTATCGATAAATTGGATATTTCCGGTACGATGAAATCATTTTTGCTATTGCTGTTTGATAAAGGCAGAATGAGTTTTATCGGCGCGATTGACGATCTTTATCAAAAGATGGCCGATGAGCTTAGCGGCATTGGCCGGGCCAGCGTGGTTTCGGCTACCGATCTTTCTGCAGAGACAGTAGAGCGGATTCGGGCGGCGTTATCCCAAAAAACCAATATGGACATTGTATTGCAGGTTGAAAAAGATCCCGAGTTGATTGGCGGCATTGTTACCAAAATCGGGGATCTTGTCTGGGATGGCAGCATCAAGACGCAATTATCCAATATGAGAGAAACTTTAAAAAGGGGCGAGGGTGTCTAATGGAATTAAAAGCTGAAGAAATAAGTCAGATTATCAAAGAGCAAATTACGGATTACGACAAAAAAGTTGAGCTCAGTGAGACCGGTACGGTGTTATCGGTGGGGGATGGCATTGCCAGGATTTATGGGCTTGAAAATGTAATGGCGTTGGAAATGGTGGAATTTTCCGGGGGAATTTACGGGCTGGCGCTGAATCTCGAGGGAGATAATGTCGGTACGGCCATTATGGGCGAGGATGTCCACATCAAAGAAGGCGACATTGTCAAACGCACCGGCCGTATTGCAGAAGTGCCGGTTGGCGAGGCGGTTTTGGGGCGCGTAGTGGATGGTGTCGGTGATCCGATTGACGGCAAGGGCGCAATTGAGGCCCAAGAATTCCGACGGGTTGAAATGGTGGCCCCGGGTGTTATCGCTCGAAAAAGCGTGCATGAACCCTGCTACACGGGCCTCAAAGCGGTTGACGCCATGACACCGGTTGGAAGAGGACAGCGCGAACTCATTATTGGTGACCGCCAGATCGGTAAAACCGCCTGCGCCATTGACGCCATTCTTGCCCAGAAGGATACTGATATCTACTGCATCTACGTGGCTTGCGGGCAGAAGAAGTCCACCGTGGCCCAGGTGCATGCCGTATTGGAAAAACACGGCGCCATGGAATACAGCACGATCGTATCGGCCTGCGCCAGTGATCCCGCCACGCAGCAATTTATCGCACCGTATGCGGGTTGTGCCATGGGCGAATATTTCCGAGACAACAAGCAGCATGCCCTGATTATTTATGATGACCTGTCCAAACAGGCCGCCGCCTATCGCCAGGTGTCATTGCTCCTGCGACGACCTCCCGGACGCGAAGCCTATCCAGGCGATATTTTCTACAATCACTCCCGTCTGCTCGAGCGGGCCGCCAAGCTCAATGATGAGTTGGGGGCCGGTTCCTTAACCGCCCT
>CAZJHF010000065.1:0-13229 GCA_964545505.1 uncultured Desulfobacterales bacterium
GGGCGCTGCCCATTGCGCCTTGAGCTTGTAAACCGCAAAAACCAGATCCTCTACAATAAATAAGAAAACGCTTCCCTTATTCGATGTAAGCTATCCTCCGCCACCTATTTGTGTTTGATAATCAATGCCGCTTTGGCGTATAATCTGTTCGATTTGTTCATTTTTTGCACAAGCCTTTTTCGATTTTGCCTTGTTATAATTGATATTTTGCGTAATACCATAACAGGCTGATATGGGTCATCTGGCCGCATCAAGATGTGGCATTTCCCCCTGTTGCGGGTGGGCGCCTTCTGATGGCAGGGCTGAGATCTGGATCCATTAAAAGGAACAAACACAATAAACATAAATATTACAGTATGGTATGAGCAAAACATCTGCTCAGATAACGCATAATTTATATGACCCCAAAATTTGGCACGGCTTTTGGTTTCATTTTAATGGATGTTATGATCGAAACGTTATTTTTTTGGAATCGATTTTCCTGAAAGCATACGAAATTGTTGGGCCGGACCATTTTTGTCTGATCTCGGCATGAATCCGAGATGAAAAGAAGGTCATATTGAAAACACCATCTCACAATTCCTGGTTCGCGCGCTCGGCTCAAATTATAGGCCTTGCAACCGCCTATTGGGTGGCGGGCAAGCTTGCGCTGCCGCTGGCTATTTCACCGGGTTACGCAACTGCGGTTTGGCCGGCAGCGGGCATTGCTTTGGCCGGTATCCTGTTGTTTGGTCGGGGGCTATGGCCGGGTATCTTAATTGGCTCATTTTGGGTCAATGCCGAAGCGGCTCTCAACGTCGCCAATCTCACCACGATTTTCATTTCCTCTTTGCTGCCGATCGGCATTGGCGTGGGGGCAACCCTGCAGGCACTGGCGGGCGCTCACCTGATACAACGATACGTGGGATTCTCACACCCGCTTGATAACCTGAAGAGCATCTTTAAAATGCTGATTTTGGGCGGACCGCTCAGCTGCCTGATCGCGGCCATAGTCGGTGTGACGAGCCTGCGTTTGGCGGGCGTTATCCAATGGAACGGCTATTTTTTGAACGGGTGGACCTGGTGGCTGGGAGATACCATCGGGGTGCTCCTTTTATTACCGCTGGTGCTGGTCTGGAGCATGGAGCTTCGTCAGTCAAAGCTGCGCACCTGGCTCACGGTGGCGTTGCCGATGTGTTTTGCCGGCCTGTTGACCGTGGTACTGTTTTTCAATGTGCGGGACGGTGAATTAAAGCGGGCTCAGCTGGTATTTGAGCGTCGCACCCATCATCTGACCCAGGCCCTGGTGAAGACCCTCAGCTCCTATTCCGACGTTCTGTATTCCATCGAAGGGCTATTTCGGGCAAGTCAGGAGGTGGAGCGCAGTGAATTTGCCAAATTCGTTGAGCGCCCACTAGCGCGCCACCCGGGCATACAGGCCCTGGAATGGATTCCGCGTGTATCCGCAAATCAACGGGCTGCATATGAGGCCAGGGCGCGGCAAGATGGATTTTCTGACTTTCAAATCAAAGAAATGGACCCGCGCGGGCAGCTCATGTCCGCCCTGCCGCGGGCGGAGTATTTTCCGGTCTATTATCTGGAGCCGATTAAAGGTAACGAGAAAGCTCTGGGCTTTGACCTGGCCTCAAATCCGGCCCGTCGCACTGCCATGAATCGGGCGCGCGATGCCGGAAAAGCGATCGCCAGCTCCAGAATCAGACTGGTGCAGGAGACCGGGCACCAGTTCGGCATCCTTATCTTTTTGCCGATTTATGCTAAAGGGGGGGTACAAGAAGATGCGCAAACACGCCGCAAATCTCTGGAAGGATTTGCTCTGGGGGTCTTGCGGATTGGCGACATGGTCGCCGCGGCGCTGCAGCCTTTCAATCGCCAGGATGTAGAGTGCACGATTTATGATCGGACGGCGCCCGTCGGCCATCACCTGTTATTTGCCGATAATCCGCAATTGAGTGAAGCGCCGCATCTGGCAATGGAAGATAACCGGGGTGATTCCTATGCTAAAATTCTTGCGGGGTCCACCGTCGATTTTGCCGGTCGTCGCTGGACAGTCCAATTTGCGCCGACAACAGCCTACCTTGCCGCGAATCGACCCTGGGAGGCACAGGGCGTCATCATGGGTGGCTTTTTGTTTTGTGGCCTGTTGGGGACAATTCTGCTGGCGATGGTCGCCCGCACGGCGATGATTGAACGCGCCGTGGTCGATCGCACCGCTGAATTATCTGAGGCCAACACCAGCCTGGCAAATGAAGTCAGCGAGCGCCAGCAGACGGCAGCAGCCTTAACGCACAGTGAAGCCCAGCACCGTGCCATTGTGGAAACAGCGGTCGATGGCATCATCACCATCAACGAAAAGGGCATCGTTCAATCGATTAATCCGGCGGCAGAGCGCATCTTCGGCTACGCGGCAACGGAAATTGTCGGCCGCAATGTCAATACGTTGCAACCCGAGCCCTTCCACAGCCATCATGATGAATACCTTCAAAATTATCTGCAAACGGGCATTGCCAAGGTCATCGGCATTGGGCGGGAAGTCGTCGGGCAGCGTAAAGACGGGACGACATTTCCCATGGACCTGGCGGTCAGCGAGGTGCGCCTGGGCGAAAAGCGCCTGTTTACCGGTATCATTCGCGACATTACGGACCGCAAGCAGGCTGAGATCCAGATCAAGGAACGATCGGAGCTGATGGCCCTGGGGGCTGACATCGGAAAAGCGATCACGGAGCACAACAATCTTCAAGCGATGCTCGGTCACTGCGCTGAAGCCATGGTCAACCATCTGGGCGCAGCTTTTGCGCGCGTTTGGACCTTGAATACCGCGGAGCAGGTTCTGGAGCTGCAGGCCAGTGCCGGTTTATATACCCATATCGACGGTGCCCACGGTCGCATACCGGTGGGAAAATTTAAGATCGGGCTGATTGCCCGGGAACGCCTTCCGCACCTGACAAACGACGTGCCAAATGATCCCCGCGTCAGTGACAAGGCATGGGCGAAGCGGGAAGGCATGGTCGCTTTTGCCGGATATCCGCTGATCGTTCAGGACAAGCTGCTGGGGGTGATGGCCATGTTTGCCCGCCAAACGCTGCCGGAGACATTTTTGGACACGCTGGGATCGGTGGCCACCCAGATCGCGCTGGGAATCAATCGCATCCAGGATGAAGCGGATCTGATGGTTGCCAAGGAGCAGGCCGAAGCCGCCAGTCAGGCCAAAAGCGAATTTTTAGCCAGTATGAGCCATGAAATCCGCACCCCGATGAATGCCATCATTGGTATGGCCGAGCTGCTCGGTGAAACACCCCTTCAATCCGAGCAACGCCAATATGTTCAAATATTCCAGTCCGCCGGCGAAAACCTGCTAACCCTCATAAACGATATTCTGGACATCAGCAAACTGGAGGCCGGTCATTTCGAGCTGGAGAAAATTGACTTTGATCTGCGCGAGATTATCGAAAGGACCTGCGAAATTCTGGCCCTGCGGGCCCATAAAAAAGGCTTGGAGTTGACCTGCCATATCCTCGCCGGAACACCTGTCAAACTGGTGGGCGATCCGCTGCGCTTGCGTCAGATCCTGGTCAATTTGGCCGGCAATGCCATCAAATTCACTGAAAAAGGTGAGGTCGCCATTGAGGTTAAACCGGCGTCGGAGCCTGCGCCCGAGCAGGGGGTCAACCTGATTTTTTCAGTGACCGATACCGGAATCGGTATCCCGCCCGATAAAACCGAAACCATATTTGAGCAGTTCACCCAGGTGGATGCATCCACCACGCGGCAGTATGGCGGGACCGGTCTGGGTTTGAACATCTCGCGTAGAATTGTTGAAGATATGGGGGGGCGAATCTGGGTTGAAAGCATTCCGGGGCAGGGCAGCACTTTTTATTTTACGGCCGGATTTGCGGCGCAGACCGGTCCCGTGGATGACGCTGAATTGCCGGCGAGCAGGTTGACGGGACTCAAGGCCCTGGTGATTGACGATAATGCCACCAACCGCCTAGTGCTCAAAGAAACGCTTTCACAGTGGGGAATGGAAGTGACCGAAACCGAGAGCGGCGCGGCCGGACTGAATGCGCTACAGCGCTCCCGCGAGGCGGGGGCTGCATTTGATTTAGTATTGTTGGATTGCCGTATGCCCGGCATGGACGGATTTGAGGTGGCTGACCATATTTATCAGGACACCTCCCTGTGCGGCATGACGGTTATGATGTTGACTTCCGACAACCGCCCGGGGGATATTTCCAGAGCCAAAACGCACGGCATAGCAGGCTATCTGGTAAAGCCCATCAAGCGTGATGATCTTAAAAATGCCATTAACGCTTCGATGGCCAAAACCCAGACCGCCCGGGAAAAGCCGCATACCGTGTCAACAGTGACCGATGCCGAAGTGCGGCCTTTACACATCCTGCTGGTCGATGACTCTGAGGATAACCGATTGTTGATTACCGCATACCTCAAGAAGACCCCCCACACGATTGACATCGCCGAAAACGGTGCGATTGCTCTGGAAAAATTTATGGCCGGGACATACGATCTGGTGTTGATGGATATGCAGATGCCGGTAATGGATGGTTATACGGCCACGCGCAAGATCCGACAATGGGAAAAACAGAAAGGCGGCCGCCCAACGCCGGTTGTGGCTTTGACGGCGTATGCCCTCAAGGAAGATACCCAAAAGAGTCTGGCTGCGGGCTGCACGGCGCATCTGACCAAGCCCATTAAAAAGGCTCAATTATTGGAAGCGCTGGTAGAACTCAGCCAGGACACCTTGCAGGCGCCCAACCAGGATCTGGATACGGAGGAAACATGATTTCGACGAGCGACGCACCGAACGGTGGCAAAATTATCGTGCGAGTGGATCCTGATCTGGAGGATCTTGTCCCCGGATTTTTAGAAAACAGGCAAAAGGATATCCAATCTGTGCTTGAAGCCCTGACACGGAATGATTATGCCGCAATTGCCAAAATAGGCCACACCATGAAAGGCGTTGGCGGGGGTTACGGATTTGATGCCATAACCGATATCGGCCGTTCAGTTGAACAGGCCGCCAAGGACAAAAGCCCCGCTAAAATAAAGGCATCGTTGGATGCACTTTCCGATTACCTCAGACGGATTGAAATTGTTTTTGATCCCGATTAGAATAATGGGGTTAACATTCAGACGGGATGAATCCCTGACAAATAGCCCCGGAAGGCTGAAGGAATAAGCACTATGCGCATTCTGGTTTGCGAAGACGATAAAGATTCTCAGAAACTCATTGTAAGGATACTGCAAAAAGAAAATTATGAGGTCGTCACCGCCGATGATGGACAGGAGGCCTGGCAGACTTTTCAACGGGATGATTTTCGTCTGGTGATCACCGACTGGGTGATGCCGCAAATGGGCGGAGTTGAGCTGTGTAAAAAAATAAGAGCCCAACAGACGCCCGGTTATGTTTATATTATCCTGGTGACATCAAAGGAAGAAAAACAGGACCTGGTACAGGCCCTGGATGCGGGTGCGGATGATTATATTACCAAACCGTATGATAAGGGCGAACTGCTCGCCCGGCTGCGTTCGGGGCAGCGAATTCTCGATCTGGAGCAGACGATCGGGGAGAAAAACAGGGCGCTTTTAGCCGAAAAGGAAATCTCCGAACGATTGCTTTTGAGCATCTTTCCCCGAACCATTGCCGACCGCCTGAAACAGGAATTGAGCCCGATTGCCGAAAGCTTTGCGGAGGCCTCCGTTCTGTTTGCCGGTATCAATGATTTTTCAGCTCTGGTTGCTCAAAAAACGCCGGTCCAGGTGGTCGACTTGCTGGGGCAGATCTTTGCAGCTTTTGACCGCTTGGCGGAGCAATACGGCCTGGAAAAAATCAAAACGCTCGGTGATATTTACATGGCGGCCGCGGGCGTTCCCGTGCCGCGTGAAGATCACGCCGAGGCCGTCGCCGCACTGGCCTTTGCCATGCAAGCGGAAATTGTGCGTTTTGATGCCGGGCTTACGGTCCCCCTTCAGTTACGCGTGGGCCTGAGCAGCGGTCCCGTGGTGGCCGGAGTGATCGGGACGACCAAATTGGCCTACGACCTGTGGGGCGATACCGTCAGCACCGCCGCCCATATGGAAGCAACCGGTTTGGCCGGTTCCATACAGGTCAGTGCTGAAACTTACCAGCGCTTGCAAAAGAATTTTGTGTTTGAGGAGCGCGGCGAATTTTATGTGCCAGGAAAAGGCAACATCCGCACCTATCTGCTTGTGGGCCAAATCTAACCGGCCGATACACAAATAAAAACAGCGGCCCGGATAACAGGGTATGACGGATCATAAGCCAAGCCGGTAACAGTTCCCCATTCAAACGCGCGTACCATTTGACTGAGAGCTGAAATGATAGGTCGCAACTCAATTAAGCCGATCAACAAAACGCCCAATGGAAGGTCATATGAATACCCTTGATCAAGTTGGTAATTATGCACTAAGCGGATATCGTGAGATTCGTTATCTGTCGGCCATAACCGTGCAGGTGCTGATTCAAAGTGTCAAACCGCGCTATTGGACCCGTGCGGTTCGGGCTGAGTTTTATCGCCAGATGCTTTCAATCGGCGTTGATTCCACCGGATTTGTTTTTTATGTCGCCAGTGCAGTCGGCATACTGGTTGTTGCCCAGGCGTTGGTTTGGTTGCAGGTCATCGGACAATCAAGGTCCCTGGGCGCTTTGTTTGTGGTCGTATTGATTCGTGAGGCGGTTCCGATTCTGACCAATTTTCTGATCATCGGACGCAGCGGGACCGCCCTGACGACAGAATTGGGCAATATGAGAATAGCGGGTGAAGTGCGCGCCCTGGACACCCAGGGCCTGGATCCGTTTATCTACCTGGTGATGCCGCGTGTGCTGAGTCTGACGATTTCGGTTTTTTGCCTGGCGGTTTTTTTCGTGGCCGTTTCATTTAGCAGTGGCTATCTGTTCAGCCTTTTACTGAGTCCCGCCATTGCCGATCCGGGTACCTTTATTTACAGCATTTCCAGCTCGGTAACTCCGGTGGATATTGTCAATTTTTTAGCCAAAAGTATCATCCCGGCCTTATTTACAGGTGCCATCTGCTGTGCGGAAGGCCTGCGGGTTGAGACTTCCTTTGCAGAAGTACCGCCTGCAACCAAGCGCGCCCTGTCGCGTTCCGTCAGAGCTCTATTTGGTATTTCTGCTCTGGTTACGCTTCTCACTTATGCGTAAACGATGATCTGTGCCTGTCGGATGCGGATTCATTCGGCCGAGATAGCAGTGCGTATACTTTCATGTGCGATATCAGGGATTGAAAAAGCTGTGAGTCATTCAACAACCGACCCCGTGTTGGCGGGGAAGAACAGCGATCTGAGCCAGACGGTTTTGACTTTTAAAGGCGTGTCCACCGAACCCTCGCCTTTTTTTGACACACCGCTCTGGGATGTCAGCTTCGGGCTCTTGCAAGGACAACTGCTGCTTGTCCGGTTGGAACGGGGGCGCTTCAGGCTTCCGCTTGCGGACCTGGCTGCGGGTATCTTAGAACCCATTAATGGTTCGGTCGAATTTTTAGGCAGAAACTGGCGAAAAATGACCGCTGATGATGCGGCCACACAACGGGCAAAGATGGGCCGTGTATTTGAAGGCCAGGGTTGGATCAGTTTTCTTGATGTCAGTCAGAATATAACGCTTGCCCAGCGGCACCATACCACCCGAAGCGACGCCCAGATCGAAGCCGAGGCCACTGAGCTGGCCAGGTTATTTGATCTTCCGGGTCTGCCGCACGGATTGGTCGCCGGTGCACGCCGGGAAGATCTCAATCGGGCGGCCTTTATCCGCGCTTTTTTAGGTCATCCGGCGTTGATTATCCTGGAGCGGCCGACGCGGGATTTGATGCCCGGAATTTTACCGCCGCTCGTTAATGCGGTGCGGGCTGCTCGCGATCAGGGAAGCGCCATTATATGGACAACCAGTGATGATCTGATCTGGCGTGATCGGGGTATTGATGCGACCTTCAAATGTACCATGTTCGGCGCGCGCATGAACGTGGATGCGGAGGAAAAGTAATGGCCGAAAGCTTTAAATTAAGGTATGTGAACAAGTTTGTCGGGACGTTAGTCATCCTGGTGGTTATTTTAGCGGTCATTTCTGTATTCGTAACCGCGCGCAGTCAAAAGTGGTTCGAGCGCAGTTACGAGCTGAGCGTTTTGATGCCCGAAAGCGGTTCACACGGCCTGCGCAAAGGAGCTGAAGTTCTGCTTCTGGGCGCCGTTGCCGGACGGGTACGCCGGATCACCATCGATGCCGACGATCGTATGTTAGCCCGTGTGCGTATCCGGGCTGACTTTTTTCGATTTGTACGCGATGACTCGACTGCCGTCATCCGGAAAAAATTCGGGCTGGTGGCCGAAGATGCGTATCTGGATATTGAGCGTGGAAAGGGCGCAGCACTGCCAAAAAGAAACGCCATGATTCCATCTACGGTTGAAAAAAGCATTTTTACAACGATTGAAGAAACCCTCGTCCGCATGGAAAACGCCACCCTGAATGCCGTGCAGCAATATGGGGAACTGGCGGCGGATCTCAGAAACCCGGACAGTCCTCTGCAATTGCTGCTCGAACGCATGAACCGCTTTTCAGAAAGTTTGGAAGCCGGTGAAGGCATTGCCGCGAAGCTTTTGACGGACAAGAACATGGCCACAGAATTAGAGAAAACGCTGACGGGTGTAAATGACGTCCTTTCGGAGTTGAAGACTGTCCTGCTGGAAGCGCGAACAACCAGCAACAAGATTGCGCAAGTAACCGATAATGTTGGTGAGCAGCTTGCTGCAATGCCTCGCCTCACATCAATGACTGAAAAGGTGCTGAAGCAGACGGAAGTGGTCTTGAAAGACATTCACCAGACCATGGACAGCTTTCCAGACATCGTTGGCCGTCTCGATGAGGAAATGAAAGCGTTGCCCGGGTTGATGATACAAACCCAGGAGACGTTGCGGCAAATAGAAAAACTGGTTATCGGCATGCAAAAGCACTGGGTGCTGCGCGACTATGTTGAACAAGCGCATCCCTCGACGCGGATTCCCTCGGCAGAAGTTGGATCAGAAAGGAAGCAGCCATGAACAGAAAGATGCCATCTGCGGCCCTGGCGTTTTTTATCATCGGCCTGCTGTCTTTCTTGGCGTTAACCAACTGTGCCACTTCTGCCCGCCCAAAAGAGGAAGCGAGCGACGCTGAATTTGCCACAGCCATGTCGACCGGGCGCGCTGCCTTTGATCAGGGGCTGATCGAACAGGCGGCAACGCTCTACCAGCGGGCGCTCGAGCGGGCGCGCCTCATGGACAGCGCGAGGGAGATCGGGGATGCGGCTTACAATTTGGCCGCCTGCCACATACGATTGGGCCAGTATGAAAAAGCCAGATCTTATCTTGCTGTGGCCAAATCTGAAGTCTTGATCATCCAAGGTGATGTTACTGATATTTTGCTGGTTGAGGCAAAGGTGGCGCGGCTGCAGAACCGGCCGGCCGAGGCGCTGGCTTTCACCGATCAAATTCTGTCTGGCGCTGAATCTTCTTCCACGAAAAGCTATCGGTTGCAAGCGCATCTGCTGCGCGGTCAAATCGCCTGTGACAAAGAAGACACAGCGTTTGCCGTTCGAGAGCTGCAAATGGCTGAAAAACTGGCTGCAGGCATTTCGGATATTGTGTTGCGTGCCGCACTGTCACACCTGGCCGGGCGGATTTATTTGATTCAAAAAGAACCGGTCAAAGCCGGTATGGAATTTGACCGGCAAGCCAGCTTGCTGCGGCAGGCTGAACAGTATGACCAAATGGCCAGGGCCCTGCAAAGTGCCGCAGAAGCCTACTTGCAGGCGGGAAAGAACCGCCTGGCGGCAGACCGGTTTTTCAGGGCAGCGCGCAGTTCCTACGCCCAGGGGCAAAACGCGGCTGCGCTCAAACTTGGGAACCTGTCGCTTTCTGCTGCTGATAACGCCGGCGATCAGAGGATCGCGGCCAGAGCCCGCGCCCTGCTCGATGAAATTGAAACCGCTGCCGGCCGCAAGTAAATGGCTTTGAACCTGTCAATGCACAATCGCCCAATTAAAATTCCTTCTTTACGTTTTTCGCCAGCGTTTAAATCCAGCAGCTGCAATTTTATGATGCAATTTATTTTCATGGCATCAAGCCATGAAGCCTGCGTACTAAATTGCCTTCACACGCGCAAGCTTTTATCGTTTCATTTTCTCTCGAATTGCCGTTGATTTTCCCTGGGTCGATATTCCAGCCTTGCGAATCACCCCGCCTTAGGCTATAGAAAACGCATGAGCCTTCTTGCGGTCAGGGATCTGTCTTTATCTTTTGGTGGCCTGCAGGTTTTGTCTGATGTCAGTTTTGAGGTCGTCCCGGGCGAGGTTTTCGCCATCATCGGGCCCAACGGCGCCGGCAAGACATCCATTCTAAACAGCATCAGCGGCTTTTATCATCCCGACCAGGGACAGATTTTTTTCGAAGACCGGGATATCACCCGCCTGGCCGCCCATCGGCGCGCTGCCCTGGGTATCGGTCGAACCTTTCAGAATATCGCTCTCTACCGCGGCATGTCCGCTCTGGACAATATTAAACTCGGTGCGCATAGCCATCTGAAAACCGGCCTTCTGGCTTCTTTGTGCTACTGGGGGCCGGCCCATCGTGAAGAAATGGCGCTCAGGCGTAAAGTCGAAGAAGAAATTATCGATTTTTTAGAAATCGAGGCCATCCGAAAACTCCCGGTGGGATCTCTGGCATACGGTCTTCAGAAACGGGTCGAGCTGGGCCGCGCCCTGGCCATGCGGCCGAAAATACTGTTGATGGATGAGCCGGTCACCGGCATGAATGCCGAGGAGACCGAAGATATGGCCCGCTTCATACTGGACATCAATGAGGAGCGCAACATGACGATCGTGCTCATCGAACACGATATGAAAGTCATCATGGACATCTCTGATCGGGTTTTGGTTCTTAACTTTGGGCAGACGCTGGCAGAGGGCAAACCCGAAGATGTTCAACAGCACCCGGAGGTGATCAAAGCCTACCTGGGAGAGAAAAAGGCGCGCAATGGACATATTCCTTCAGTTGCTCGTTAGCGGTTTTGCGGTCGGGGGCGTTTATGCGTTAATCGCTCTGGGTTTTGTCCTGATTTATAAGGCCACGAGCATCATCAATTTTGCCACTGGCGAATTCATGATGATCGGGGCCTATTTTTTTTATTCTTTTATGGTTTACTTGGGTCTGCCAGCCATCCCGGCCTTTATCGGTGTAATGGCCTGCGCCGCACTGCTGGGTTTTATGGTGGAACGTCTTGTTTTGAGGCATATGCTCGGACAACCCACCATCAGCATCGTCATGGTGACCATCGGTTTGAGTTCAATTCTGATGGGCATTGCTGAAATGATATGGGGATCTGAATTTCGCAGTTTTCCGGCGATTGTACCCAGGGCCCCGATTATTATCGGTGAGATCGTTGTGCGCTCCAACCTTTTTTACGGCTTTGTTCTGGCGGTGTTGGTCGTGATCATCTTTGCGCTGTTGTTTAAGTACGCCAAAGTCGGAATCGCGATGCGCGCCACGGCCGCTGATCAGAGCGCTTCTTTTTCCATGGGAATCAACGTCAAAGCCATGTTTACTCTCTCCTGGGGTTTCGGGGCCGTTGCCGCCACCCTGGGCGGCATCATCATCGGCAATATTGGCGGTGTGCACCCCGCCCTGGGGCATATCGGTCTTAAAATATTTCCGGTGGTTATTTTAGGCGGCCTGGACTCCATTGGTGGTGCCGTTTTAGCCGGTTTTATTATGGGCATCATCGAAAATTTGGCCGGCGGCTACCTGGATCCCTATTTTCACGGCGGGGTCAAAGACGTTGCGCCGTTTGTTGTTTTGGTGTTGATTCTGTTGGTCAAACCCTACGGTCTTTTTGGCAAACAAGAGATCGAAAGGCTCTAAAGGATTGACTTTTGTATGCGTACCGGAGATTTCAAAGATAGTTATCTCGCAGATGAAGCGGTCTTTAAAACGCCCACAGTGCGTTTCTGGATGGGTATTTTGTTTGCGGCCCTTTTGATATTTCCGTTCCTGGCAGGTAATTACTGGCTGTACATGGCCAACCTGGTGGGGGTGGCCATCGTGGCGGCAGTGGGGCTCAACATTCTGACCGGTTTTGCCGGACAGATCTCGCTGGGGCATGCGGCTTTTGTGGGCATCGGTGCCTACACTGCGGCGATTTTGACGACCCGGTTGGGGGTACCCTTTTTACTGTGCCTGCCTTTATCGGGACTGTCGGCTGCCATTTTCGGTCTGATCGTCGGTGGGCCCTCCATGCGCATGAAGGGGCTGTATCTGTGTATAGCCACGCTCGCCGCACAGGTTATCTTTGAGTTTATTTTCGTGCACTGGGAGTCCATGACCGGCGGTATTCGGGGCATCAACCTGCCCACGCCTTCTGTGCTGGGTTTTTCCCTGGATAATGAATTCAAGTTCTATTTTGTGACCCTTGCGGTAGTGGTCATCTGTGTGACGGCGGCCCGTAATATCTTCCGGAGCCGGGTCGGGCGGGCATTCATTGCCATCCGTGACCGGGATATTTCGGCCGAGTTGATGGGCATTAGCCTGTTGCGCTACAAAATGTACGCCTTTGGCATCAGCTCCTTCATGGCCGGTGTGGCGGGATGTCTATGGGTTAACTTTCTGAGAACTGTGACGCCGGAGCATTTCCCGCTAATGGAGAGTATTCGCTACCTGGCCATGATTATCGTCGGCGGGCTGGGCAGCGTTCTGGGGGCCATTTTCGGCGCCATCTTCATGACCCTGATGCCCGAAATACTCAAAAACACGCTGGGCTTGCTGGTTGACGCTTTCCCGCAGGCGATGGGGTATCTGTTTCCTCTGCAGCAGGTTGTTTTCGGCTTGCTGATCGTGATGTTTCTTGTTTTTGAGCCTCACGGACTGGCTGAAATGTGGCGTCGGCTGAAAGATTATTTTCGTCTGTGGCCCTTTGAGTATTAGGCGCTGTCGATATACGTATCTAGCGCTCAATGATTATGTAGCAATCCAACTTAAAATGCTCGGACTATACGGGTTGAGCGCCCTGTTCTGTTACCCGTTGGCCGGTTAGCCCGTTAAAAAATAAATTAGATATGTTTCCTTATTTTACGGGCTCAACGGGCTCAACCGGGCCGACTGGCGTAACCGGCACACCTATCTGTTTTGAGACAGGGAGTCGTGTTGTGTACCGG
>CAZJHF010000066.1:0-12991 GCA_964545505.1 uncultured Desulfobacterales bacterium
TTAAATCGGTCCTTTTGCAGTCAGCCATCAGGAGGCGGAATCGCTCTTTCGAGCGCTTAATTCTTCCTGAACCATATCAAAATAGAGTGAGTTTGGATAGTCGTTTACCATCTGCTGAAGCGTCTGCCGGCTTTTGTCGGCTTGCCCCATTTTTTGATAGACCCATCCCAGGTTAAAAAGCGCATCTTCTCGCACGAACGAATCGGTCTGTGCAGCAGCACGTTCAAAATAAACGGCCGCATTTTGGGTATCTTTCATCTGCTGGTAGGCATGCCCGAGGCTGTTAAGGATTAAATTGTTGACGGCTTTATCGTCTTGAAAGTCATTGAGCGAGTGCTTGTACAGCGTGATGGCTTTTTCATATTGGCCGGCTTCATAGCTGATGTTGGCATATATAACCCGTGCCAGTTTGCCGCCTGCATTGCCACCATATTTTTTGAGGATATCCTGAAATGCCTGCGAAACGGTGTTGTAGGCTTCTTCTGATGAGGACGTTGCCTTCTGTGTCTCGTACGCAGATTGGGTTTTTTGCAGCATCGAAAATGCTTTTGTCTCGGCACGCTGGGCAAAAAATCGGTAACCCAGAAAAATGAACCCGATAGCCACAATCGCCAGGAGGGTATACGTGATTTGATTCTGGTAGTCTCTGGTTATGGCGATGGCCTTGCCGGTGAGGGTGATAAATTCATCCGGTTTTTTCAATAATTCTTTGCGGCTCTTATACTTTGCAGCCATTTAACCTCCGTTCTTCTCTATTTTTCTGCAATCCCTGCTATCCAGCGTTATACTAAAGGCGGCTTGTTTGCTTTAAAGCGTCCCCTTGGAGTGTTGGAATTGAATAGATATGCTAAAAGCAGTCTTTTATCAATACGCCATTACACCAATAGCTTTCGGATCCTTTCCCAGCCGGTTTCGGGAATGTTGGCACCGATCACCCGACAAACCTCATAACCGCAAGCCGAGCCCAGTTTGCCGCATCGCTCCAACGAATACCCGTTGACCAAACCATAAAGAAAGCCCGCTGCCCATAGGTCACCGGCGCCGGTCGTATCAATTACGGCGCCTCCGGTCCGGGGCTGGATCGGCACAATCTGATCGCCACAGGCGACAAAGCTGCCCCGCTCTCCGACTTTAAGGACGGCAATCTCTGCTTTTTTGGACAGGGCTTCGATGGCGCGGTCCTCATCCTTGTACCCGGTGTATGCCTGAGCTTCATCTTCATTGGCGATAAGAATGTCGACAAAAGATTCGACAATATGCTCTACCAGATCATGGGATTCTTGTACAACATTAAAGCTGGCCAGATCCAATGAAATCCGTGCACCGGACTGTTGAGCCGTTTTTAAAACCTTTAAGATCAAATCCGGATTAAACAGCAGGTAGCCTTCGATATGAACAATGGCCGCATATTTAAAAAAATCTATGGTGATATCTTGCGGCGAAGTGTCAGCCGAGGCACCCAGAAACGTAAACATCGAGCGCTGCGCATCCGGGGTAATAATGGAAAGAACCCGGCCTGTAGGCGAATCTGAGCGCAAAAGTGAAGGTTCAACATTTTGACGTATTAGATCCGTTTCAAAAAATTGGCCCATTTCACCATTACCGCATTTTCCGACAAAACGCGCTTCCCCGCCGAGTTTGCCAACCCCCACAGTCGTATTACAGGCAGACCCTCCGGGTACCAAGCTGGGCCGATTGGACGCTTGCGAAAGGGTTTTTTCAATAAATTCCTTGCTGACATATGTCATGCCGCCTTTAATGGCACCGGTTTTAACTAAAAAATCATCTTCTTCATGAGCCAGTATGTCGACTAAAGCCGACCCCACACCAACGATTAACTTTTTGTCTGTTTTAACGCTTTTTAATGGAGGCACGTTCGTTTTTTCACCTATTTACCAAACCAGTGCTTTATGGATCCAGCCTTTGTCGCCATCTGAATGCTCGATGTTAATCCAGCTTCCTTTACGCTTAAGGACCTTGAAAGGTATCCCATTTTCGACCGTGAACAGGATTTTATGGCTCTGGCCGGGGCCGGACCGAATATTGCACTTGTCATTTTTAGTAATCACCGTTGGAATCTTGTCCACCAGCGAGCGATGTACCCAGCCGCGGTCACCTTCAAAATCCTTAAACTGGTACCATTCACCGGATTTGTCAATTACCAGCAATGGAAAAAATTTCTCTACTTTCCACAACACATTGTGACGCTTTCCTGGGCCGGACCGAATATTGGCAACCGGGGCTGAAACCGCCATACGCTCTGCAAGGGCGGTCGCTGAAAAACCAAGTATCAAAAGAAAGATCAAAATGGATCGGACTTTCACTGGCATCAGTCTTCCTCCTCATCAATCGCCTAATAACCCCATCGCATATTACTGCTGGCGCAAATTAGACCGGCGCCCCAATGGGTTCATCGTGAATATCATTGCCTGTTAAACGATGCAAGCACCGCATGTCAATCCCGGGCCAATTCAGCTCAATCTTACGGTGCCGAATAAAATTTCATTTCCGGCAGCTGAACACACGTGAGTCGGTTACCATAAACGGCACCGGTGTCAATCCCGATTTTGTTCGTCCGTACAAGCGGCTCTTTAAAAGGCGTGTGTCCAAATACAACGCGTTTGCCGAAATCATAGTCAGAGTAGATAAATTCATCACGGATCCAGAGCAAATCGGTCTCCGCCTGTGATTCCAGAGGGACTTTATCTCGCATACCGGCATGCACGAAGATATAATCTTCAGTCTGGTAGTAAAGACGCAACGCACTTAAAAATTCGAGATGCGCGGACGGCACCGGGTAATCCTCTGACGCTTCCTGTTTGTTCAGATAAGCGTCCAGGGTCTGCTGACCACTGTTTAACAAATAGGTAAATCGATCGTTGCCGTCCAGATAATTTTGCAGCATATCTTCATGATTACCTTTCAAAAAGAGGATGCCCGGCAAGCGCTTTTTTAAATCAATTAGATAGTCCAGGACCTTGATGGTACCCGGTCCCCGATCGATGTAATCTCCGATAAAAAGTAGCTGGTCTTGCTCCTTATTGAACGGTATTTTGTCCATGAGTGCACACAGCTTTTCATAGCACCCATGAATATCACCGATGGCAAAAATTCTTTGCATATTTTTCATTATTTCACAAATTCATTAACCAGACAAATGCTGAGGTGCTGCAAAAGAAATTTAACCAAGGGTTTTCGATATAGCAGGTCTATTTGAGCACAAAGCGGCGCCGGGGTTGATCCAGACGCGTGATACCTTCTTTGGCAGCGTCCTGAAGCGCGCGGCGGTAATCCGCCGATGAAATAAAGGTATTCAATTCCTTTATCTCGGTTGCGCGCCCGCAAGGGCGGTACTGGGCCATGATGTTCACATAACTGCAGGTTGAAATTTCCCGGGCGATAAAGCGCATAATTTCGCGCGTGCCAGCCACTCCGCCGGGCAGGATCAGATGTCGAATGATCAGGCCCCGCTGGGCAATACCTGCATCGTCGGTTACCAGATCACCGACCTGCCGGTGCATTTCTTTGAGTGCGCTGCAGGCGATTTCGGCATAATCCCCGGCCTGGCAAGCCTTCTCGCCAATTTCCTGATCCCAGAATTTAAAGTCCGGCATGTAAATATCAAACACACCCTCCAATAGCTTGAGCGTTGCGGGTCTATCGTAACCGCCTGAATTGTAAACCAGCGGCACACGAAGCCCATGTGGAATGGCAATTTCAAGAGCGGCTAAAATTTGTGGGACCACATGTGACGGCGTGACAAAATTGATATTATGGCACCCCTGCTGCTGCAGCGCAAGCATGATGGCTGCCAGTTGTTCGTCGCTTGCTTCCTGCCCATGGCCTTGATGGCTGATATCAAAGTTCTGGCAAAACAAACACATCAGGTTACAATAGGTAAAAAAAAGGGTGCCGGAACCATGGCTACCCACCAGAGGTGACTCTTCGCCGAAATGCGGGTTGTAGCTGGAGACCCAGGCCTGTGCGGGAGTCTGGCATACGCCGGTTTCACCGCCTAGCCGGTCAACACGGCATTTCCGGGGGCAAAGGGTGCAGGGGCTTAACAGCTGGCGGGCTTTTTTTATCTTTGGGCGCAGGGTCCCATTTTCAAAGGTTTGGATATATGCCGGTTCAAACAGTTCCATTTTACAAGCGTCTATACCTTTTAAAAATTGGCGCAATTTAGACTGTGATAAAAACTTATTCGCCACAAAGGCACAAAGGTCACAAAGGATTTTTATAATTAATCATAACTTATTTCTTTGTGGTCTTTGTGCCTTCGTGATTTTATTAATGCTATAATTCGGCGCGAGCTTGCCTTATCGGTTCAACGCGAATTTTCTGCGCCAGTCCTTTTCCAAGTACATAACGCTTGTAATCGGCTGCAATCGCAATCTGGCCCTGGTTATTGTTTGATATGACTTCAATTTCATCGCCCAGTCGCAACCCCATCGACATCAAGCGCATGCGAGCCCCGACGCCGCCTTCAAAGTCTTTAAGCACCAGCCGCTCACCCGGTCTTGCCATAACCAGGGACATCAACTGGATACGTTCTTTGAGGCAGGTATCACAGATGCCATAAATTTCCATTCTATGTTGCAGCATGTGAAATCCCCGCGTGGCTGCGATTTTAATCTGCAACTCTTCCAGTTGCTCATTCTCAAACTCAATAATTTTTTTGCATTTGGTGCAGACCATATGATCGTGATGCTGCCCCAGATGCCGATGCTCATAACGCAGGTCTCCGTTATCAAATCGGCTTTGTTGGGCAAATCCGAAGCGGCACATCAATTTCATTGTTTCCCGCACAAATTCATGTTCAAGGCGCCAGCCGGCGCGATTTAAAAGTTCAACCATTTCTTCGATGGTGACATGCTTTTCAGTCTGCATAAAGACTTCCAGGACCTTGAAACGATCTTCAAAATTATCGATTTGTTCTTGTTTAAACAATTTCTTAAATTGTTGTTTTTCCTGAATATGAATCTGTTTCATGTACACTCCCCAGACAGGCAAATGCATAACCGAACGCGGGTTTTTAGGAGACAGGCTTGCAGGCGTTAGCTATCATTGTGAAAGTTAGCAAACAAATGGACCCGATGGGTTGGCTCACCATGAGGCAGGGACTGACGAACCGGGTGATCAGGGTAGGTTTTGGAAATCAAGCCTCGTGTCCCGGTATTTCATAGGTGGTACAGCTGCCGCTGGGGCAGTTGCGTGTTTGGGTGCTTGCGCCTTCACTTTTGCCCGAACCGCTGCCCATGTTATGGCAGGAAGCGCTCATGATCCTTTCAAAATCTTCGGAACCGCAGTGAGGGCATTTGAGTTCCACCTCATCCTTTTGTTTCATTACCAATATTTCGAAGCAATCATTGCATTTTAAGCATCTGAACTCATACAGTGGCATCTATTTTCCCTTTTGTTGTATCGTTAAACGCACTACGCTGCCCGGGCAGTATCTGAAAAACATCTGTTTTGCGCGACTCGTGGCCGCAGGATAGAAACTGGCCGTGCATCTAAACACCGTAATAATATGCTCTTCTTGTCCGGGTTGTCAAGATGCCAAGGCGCTATAAAACCTTTGTATTTGAGAGTGAAACGGCCGCCACCGGGACAACCCAAACCGTGAAAACGGTTATTCCAGACGTGGGTGCCGGCAATTGTCAGAAAAAGGGTGACAGCGATGCTGTTTGACCTTAGCTTTATGCAGGCCGAAACCATCCGGGCCACTGCCCGGCAATTAAAGCGAAATGAATGATAGTCGCATGGCTCCTCCATCATCAACATCATATGCTGCCGCCTGGCTTAAAAGCATTACCGAAGTCGATCAGATCCAATGGGATGCCCTGGCGGAGCCTTTGGACACCCCATTTTTGGAGTGGGATTGGCTTCGGCAAATGGAAATTTCCAAGAGCACGACCGCTGAAACCGGATGGTTGCCCCATCATTTAACGATTTGGTCCGATGGCCGATTAGTTGCGGCGGCGCCTTTGTATATCAAGGCCCACAGTGCCGGTGAGTTTGTGTTCGATCATGCCTGGGCGGACGTAGCCCACCATTTGAAGATATCCTACTACCCCAAGCTGGTTGGCATGAGCCCCTTTACCCCAATGATCGGCTACCGTTTCTTAATGGCACCCGGAGAAAATGAGGATCAATTAACCCGACAAATGATTATTGAAATCGAGCGCTTCTGTCGTCAATACGGGCTGTCCGGTTGCAGCTTTCTGTTCGTCGATCCGAAATGGCGCCGAAAGATGATCCATTACGGGTTTATCAGCTGGTTGCATCAAAGCTTTTCCTGGTACAATGAGGGGTATCAATCTTTTGATGACTATCTGTCGGTATTTAATTCAAACCAGCGTCGCAACATTAAGCGGGAGCGGCGGTCGATTGAAAATCAGGGCGTTTATGTAAAAACCTTTGCCGGCCATCAAATTCCGCCGGCGCTTCTATCTGAGATTTTTCCGTTTTACGAACGGACCAATGATAAATTTGGTCCCTGGGGTTGCAAATACCTTAAACGGCCATTTTTTAAAGGGCTGGCAGACAACTACCGCCACCGGCTGCTTGTGGTGGCCGCTTATAAAAAGTCCAGGCCGGATTCACCGGTCGGTTTGTCCCTTCTGGTGCACAAGCGAGGCCTTTTGCACGGCAGATATTGGGGCTGCTCAACGGAGATTAATTATCTGCATTTTGACGCGTGCTATTACAGCCCGATTGAATGGGGGATTGCCAACGGCATCAAGCAGTTCAATCCGGGAATGGGTGGATATCATAAGATACGGCGTGGCTTCGCTGCTGTCAGCAACTACAGTTTGCATCGATTCTTCGATGAGCGCCTCGAACAGGTCATGAATTCTCATATTGAAGAAATAAACCGCCTGGAACAGGAACAGATCGATGCGCTCAATGCCGATTTGCCCTTTGCGCAAAAAAGTTATCTTTAAACCTCTTTTTTCAGGATGGTGTCTATTATCGGCTTGTCCTGCCTGCCGGTAAAGATTCAGGCGGAATGTTGGAATGCTGAATTTTGAGTTTCGTGAACATTACGGCATGAGGGAATGGTGAATCATTGCAATCTATGTTTTTTCTGTTTTTGATCCCCAATATTCCATTTGGCATCTTTTTTTGAATGACCTTCTGCTCAGGGGCAGTAGCGGTGTCAGTTGCTTTAAAGCCGTACCGCTGCTATTTGATGCGTTCGGCCACAAATTCATGAAATTGTTCGGATATTTGTTTCTTCCACACGCCCACGTGACCTGTCCGGACCGATACCTCGGTCCAGTTTGAATCGATGATACGAATCCGCACCGTCATGGGCGTTTGATCGACCCGTTTGGATCTGATGGTGGTTTGGGTGCCGTCGGTTTTCTCTTCAAGGATAGGCTGTTTGAGGTCGGATAAAATTTGATGGCACACTGCGTAGGTCTTCTCATACGCTGCCTGATACGTGCGACTCAATTGACCGTTAACATAAGCAAAGGCGCCGGCGCCGGCGCCGGCGCCAACAACCAGAGCAATGCATCCGGTGGTTAACAATGTGTGCGCAAGGGTTATAAGCAATAGCCATCTTTTGAACATATCAAGCCCCTTATCAGGTTCAAATGCAAATACCCCGCCCGTTGCAGCCTGAATGTTACCGGATCTAAAGTAGCCGACACATGCAAAATCGCGCATCAGGAGGATGGCCAGCACCGATATAACGATCTGATACCTTTCGGCAAAAAATAGCGGTTAAGGGATGCCTCTTAATTCCGGTGGATGAGGGGGCGCAACGACCAGGCGATTTTGACGGTTGAGGCGGACACTGGTTTGTGGCTGCCCTGAGTACCACATGCCCAGGCGGTCGCCACCAGGGCCCAAAATCCATGCACCTTGAGGTCTTATCAGCTGGACATAATTCATGCGGGATGTCCATTTTTGTAGGATAAATTTGGAAAAATCGATCTGTTGCCACAGCTTTGCCCGCAGCGTGTAATTGGGATGGATTGCAATGATGGCATCCGGCACACCATGCAGCCCGCTATAATAATAGGTGTGGTCCGACAACACCTGAGCCTTCTCAAACAGTTGAGTGATGTCATGACTGGACTGCAACTTCCCATAATTGGAAGTGGTTGCACAGGAACAAAGCAGCCCGACAAGCCCCAGCAAAATCATCACGAGGGGCCATGGCCGCATATTTCTTGTCGATATTTCAACATTTTTATTTTGTACTTGCCAAATGTCAAATAACATGCAGTATCTTTCTAAAGCGCTTTTGAAGCACTTCGACTCAGGTTAATGACACCAGATGAATGTCTGATTAAGAGTAGCATTTTCGTACATCCTGTCAAGAGGCAACTAAAATCGATTCAGCCTCTGGCGTGGTATACAATCGGAATCGCTGCCGGGCGGAATATATTGACAGTCGGCCGGCAACCGGTTAATTTTGAAAATTCGGATGCTGCCGGGCAACCACACTTTTAACTCATACAGGACAGGCACAATGCTAAAAAAACTGAAACCCAAGCTGACAACTTTTGGCAAATGGACCATCATTGTATTGCTGGCTTTTATTTTAATATGGCCGCTGACAGTTGGAATTTACTGGGGCGTGTATAAAGTCTTTACCGCCATAGATGCCACCCGGTTCCCCTGGCACGGCTCAAAAATACATTCCGTTCTTGATCAGGTTAAACCGGATTCAGCTGAAGTAAAAAAGGGGATGGTGCTCAGTACGGCTATCAGCAACCGGCTGGAAGAAGAGATGGCCTCAACTTTTGGCTGGTCGGTCAATGATTTGATTGTTTCTCCGACACGCTGGCTTGATAACCGCGCCAATCGGCAGCGGGGCGTTATTTTTGCTACCCGGATGCTAATCAACTTTTTTTCAACCAATCTGGCCAAGTACGGCACGGTTGATGCTGAAAATGCTGCCCTGAAGGAAGGCCGGGAAAAATATTTTGCCTTTAGCGAGGCGAGCTGGTGGTTTCCATCTACGGAAAGCCAGTATCGCGAAGGCATTGAATTGCTGCGCAAATACCAAGACGAACTGGCTGTCGGCGAAGCGATTTATAACATGCGTTCAGATGATATGTACAATATGCTTACTTTTATCATTGGCAGCCAGGTTCTGGACCAGCCTCTCGGGCTTTTGGTCCAGACCAACGATGAAGTGCCGTATACCAAGCTGGATGACCGCCTATACTATACCCAGGGCGTCATGCTTGTACTAAGGGATTTTCTGCGATCTTTTGTTGAGCTTTACCCGGAAATAAAAGAAAAAGGTGGAGAAGAAAATGTGCGCATTGCATTTCGGGATATGGAACAGATTTGCACTTTTGATCCATTGATTGTTCTAAGGGGGGATCATGATTCGATTACCGCCGACCATCGTGGCAAGGTGGCGCGATATTTGATCTCATTCCGAGAACGCATAAACGATTTGGCTCAATCCATCCGCAGATGACCCTCAAGTAAATTATAAAATCCTTATTAAGGTGAGGCCGGTCATGTAATTTTCTTTCAGGCGCTATGATTTGTAAATTGCCGGTGGCCCGATATTTGGAATGAAACATACGTTGCTATTTGAACTCGAAAATTTTGTTACCGATCATCCCCAATATCGGGCCACTGAATACAATGGCGGTAGTTTATTGGCATAGCGCCTTTCAGAAAACAACATGACCTTCTGAACATTACGATCCGAACTTTTTTCAGAGTTTTACTATTTCAAACGAAACAGTTAGATTTTTTACATCTATGAAAAAACGCAAGAACCCATCTTAAAAATAGTAGATCACCCTCAAGGGCAAGGCGAAAACCGATTCAAAAGTGGAGCATACACGTTAGTATTCGAGCATTTTGAATCGGTTTGATGCACACCTTAGCGTTTATAAAATAGATGTGTAATCCATTTATCCTGGAGAACACAGCCATTGAGTGTGAGGTGCATTTTTAAGATGGGTTCTAGTAGTATTTTATGCCAACACCGTAGTAATAATAGGAATCGCCGTCAGACAACGCCTTGCACCAGATGACCTGGGCCCGGTAAACATCATGGCCCGATGAATAGGGTGAGTTTTCAATTCCGATAAAGATACCCGCCCCGACCGCTGGGGAAAAATCTGACTCAAAATACATGCCGCTTCGGCTATAGTTGTACATCCGGCCCTCATAATATTGACCGGACGGATAATTTTCAACCAGGACCGTAGCTTCATGTTCAAACCGGGGTGTATCTCTTTTTTCCGGATTCGGGTCCATCTGACACCCTCCGCCAAAGCGAATCTGTGGCTGTCACAGAAGATAACCGTTAGCGCCCGCAATTTTCGTTATCAACAATTTGCCGAATCGACTAAAATGGTCACCATCTATAAAAATTTCTGCAAGATGGGTGGATCCCTAGTGACAGGCTAAATGCCGATGTAAATGGCAAACGCCACGAAAATTAAAAGGGCACTGACGACGGCCAAGAGCAATGAAATAAGACTCTGTTGCATACGCCAAATTCTCCAATCGGAGTTTTCCTCAGGGAACCAATCACCTTTTTGATTAGCATAAAGCGTGCCTAACTGATGATTTGTTCGAAAAATTTGTCGATAATCAACAAATGCGGCTGTTGCGCCGGAGCTGGGCCATCATTCAGACATACCGTTTGTGGAAAATTTTCCATATAAACTGGGCAACAGTTTTCCTATGATTCTGTCAGATGCTGGCGCTTTAATCAGAATGTAACTTGATGCAGTAGTAAATGAATTACATGGATCGGATCGATGCGGGTAAGAAGAGCCAAAAGTGGCGAGATGACAATTCCCAATGGACGAGGGTGATTCACTATGAATCACCCTCTGAGCATTGGGTGACAGTGCATTAACACACTGTTATGGTTTTTATCGGCCTTTATACGCCAAACTTTACCGCTTTTTGGGGCGCTGTCCAACGCATCCGGGGGCAGCTTCTGGCCTAAAATCTTCGCTGCTTCCAATTATGTAAGCTGCTATGAGGCTATAAAATTTTTGCGCCGGTTGCAACCGGGCCGGACATTCCTATATTTACATTGGGCTTTCGATATATGTTTATCTTATCTTGATTTGGGGTGTGTCGTGTTTGGTCAAAAACAAAAGAATGCGGCCAACAGCTGCCGCCATCATCGCTGCATTCGATTTACGTCGTCCTGGAGGCCTTGAAAATCCTGGCCCTTGCTGTCTATGGTTTTCAGAATATTTACCAATCAACTTTTCCAGGAACAAAGGTATAATTTCTGGCCGGTTGATTGTTAAGGCGGTCAGACGGTCCTTTGGCCGAACCGACGGTCAGGACGATTTTTTCAGTATCCTGTAATAATTTTTCCTTTTTGCCACCCTTAGCGCTGAAGGTTAAATGCGCGCCCCACATATCCATAGTAAATAAGTCCTTTTGATGTTTCAACCGGTGAGCACCGGTTTTGTCCGTAATCGAAAGCCACAATTCCGATTCGCCATCCTTGACCTGTTCCAGCTCTAAAATAGTCTTATCATCTAGATAGATATGCACATAATTTTCATCATCTAGGATTTGATAATATTCCAGATTTAGTTGCACCGGTGGTTTTTTGTTGCGATTCAATACAAAATAGCTGTCTGCGCTAAAAAATCTGAATCCAGCTTCTTTGACACGCCGGAGACGCGAGTCATCCGAATTTGCTTGCGGGTTAAACCGCATACCCGGGTGCAGGTTAATGGCCAGTTGACTGAAATACAGCTTTTTGATCAGAGATGCGACCCCCAGCCGGTCATTTTTATGAACATCAAAATACAACGCGACCATTGAATCAGCTTGATGTACATAATCGTAGTGATAACCGAGCAGGGATTGGGGGCTGCAGAATTCCCCGGGAAGGGCCATTTTTATTGCCCCTGAAAGCCCGCCGCTGACAGGACCGGCCAGCGCACCGGCCAGGGTGGCTAATTTTTGCATGGCGTCTGCGTATTTTTCATCTTCCAGACATTCATAATATTTTTTCAAGCTGTGTCGCTGCTCGATATGCGCAACGGCGTAAGCCACCAGTGCTTCCAGTTCGTCATCGTTATCCAGCGAGTCGAAAAGGGCGGTGGTGATGATGATTTTACCGGTGGGGATCGCAAAGGCGTTTATTTCGTTGCTGGCGGCCAGGTAAAAAGCGTAATTGTAACCTAGTAGCTTGACCGGCCAGTTGTTAAGGACCGTTTCGCCGATCGCTGACAGATGGGTCTGTTTCGCTGATTCCTTTTCGATGGGCTCGTAGTTGCGCAATCGCATCGACCATTCTGCCTCAATAGCCTTCTCTACCGCCAAATCCGGCAGATAAACAACTTTTTTAAAGCAAAAACCACTGGGTCGATAGTCTTGTTGATCAGCGTCTTCGCGTTTCATCCGGGCCATAAGGGCTGGATCGCTAAAATGGTTACAGGACCAAAGATGATAGAGCTTGCTTGAGGGATCCAGGACAACGTATTGATGGTTTTCGTCTCCAAGGGTTTCAAGTAAAATGGTTTGGATGCCTTGTGCAGTTGTTTGTTCAAGCAGTTTGGGACTGAACTCGAACCGAATGGTTCCGGTGCCCAGAATGGGATGGGACAACTCCAGCGCGATCTCCGATAATTCGAAGCTGACATTGATTATCCTGGCGCTTAGCTGTTTGTCCTGGAAAAATAGCCTGCTGATGGTTTTTTCATAAAAGAACTCGATGCCCTTGTGCCGGCCAAACCCGAAATTGAGTTTGTTCAGCTGAGGCATAATCACTATTTCTTTGTTTATGACACCGCTGGTAATTTGAGCGCTTGACGCCGCGTCTAAAGAAACCCGGGCGTTACCGATTATCGGCCAGATCCAACCGGCACAGGTAATCACCAGACTCAAGGCGAGGTTATATGTTAGGTGTCTGATTTGCACGATGTTAACTCCCGCTGCGTAAAAAGGTTGCCTGTTGACGTTTAGAAATGCTTTCGGGTATTTTCCACCGGTGATATCTAAACCCCTGAGCACCATC